>CAMEPN010000086.1 GCA_945931735.1 uncultured Clostridia bacterium | reverse complement strand
CGGCGTAACCTTCGTGTTCCCCGTTGCCGGCAATCCCGTAATGTATGTTCTGGCGCTTGTTATCGGTTCGGTGGTAGGAATGCTGCTGCTCGGGCTGTTCAAGAAAAAGGTCACAAAATAAGGCGATTTCAAATAAATGACATAAGCTATTATTTCAGTAAAGGAGAAATTTATCATGGTATCTAAGGTTGTAACAGTTGTAAACGCAGAGGGTATGCATATGCGTCCCGCAGGGATCATCGCTAAGCTGGCAAAGGAACACCCCGACAGCGAGGTCATCATGAAGGCAAACGGCAAGGACATCAAGGCAAAGGCAGTTATGCAGATAATGGCAGCCGGCATTAAGAAAGGCACCGAGGTAGAGCTTGTTGTTACTGGCGGAGATGAGCAGGCTGTGCTTGACGAGTTTGTAAAGCTGTTTGAGGACGGCTTCGGCGAATAAGAACATACGAACCTTATGGGGCGGCGGCAGAACCGCTGCCCCGATTTTATCGGGAGGTGTTTTTCTATGACAACACTCAGAGGCAAGGGAGTTTACGGCACGATAGCGCTGGGACGAATTTCTGTTTTCACGAGAAAAGAAGCGTCTGTAAAGAGAACTCACATAGACGATATCGAGGCTGAAAAGGCAAGGCTTGCGGCTGCAAAGGAAAAGGCTGTCAAGCAGCTTCAGGAGATATACAACAAGGCGCTCAAAGAGGTCGGCGAGGCTAATGCACAGATATTTGAGATTCACATGATGATGATAGAGGACGAGGATTACAATGATTCTATATCAAGCATTATCGAAACTCAGTCTGTAAATGCGGAATATGCTGTCGCAGTTACGGCGGATAATTTTGCAGCGATGTTTGCCGCTATGGACGACACATATATGCAGGCTCGCTCGGCTGACGTCAAGGATATTTCCAACCGCATAATAAGCTGCCTCTCCGAAGAAGAGAGCGAGAGTAGATCTTCTGATGAAAAGGTCATTATCTGCGCAGACGACCTTGCGCCCAGCGAAACGGTACAGCTTGACAAGGAAAAGGTGCTTGCTTTTGTAACAGCATTCGGTTCTTCTAATTCTCATACTGCTATTCTTGCAAGAAATATGAATATCCCCGCAATTATAGGAGTGGGAGAGGAGCTTCTGAATTCTGTCAGAAACGGAGATTTTGCGGCTGTTGACGGATATACCGGAGAGATATTTGTTGACCCCGACGAGGAAACTAAATCTCGTCTTGAAAGAAAACGCACCGAGGACGAGGAGAAAAAGCGCCTGCTTCAGGAACTGAAAGGCAAGGAGAATATTACCCTTGACGGAACTAAAGTCAACATTTATGCAAATATAGGCAGCGTTGAAAATATCGGAGCTGTGCTTGCCAACGACGCAGGGGGAATAGGGCTTTTCAGAAGCGAATTTCTCTATCTTGAAAGCAGCGGCTACCCCACCGAAGAACAGCAGTTTGCGGCATACAAAAGAGTGCTTGAAAGCATGGCGGGAAAGAAAGTTATTATCCGCACTCTCGATATAGGCGCGGACAAGCAGGTAGACTATTTTAACTTAGCTAAAGAGGAAAATCCTGCTCTTGGCTATCGCGCTATCCGCATTTGTCTGACCCGAACCGAAATATTCAAAACCCAGCTTCGTGCGCTGTACCGCGCTTCGGCTTACGGCAATCTTGGCATAATGTTCCCGATGATAACGAGCGTTTCGGAGCTTGAAAAGATTCTCGCAATATGCGAGGAAGTCAGAAATGAGCTTATAGCTGACGGCATTCAGATATCCGACAAGGTTGAACTGGGCATTATGATAGAAACCCCTGCGGCGGCAATAATCAGCGACAGGCTTGCGCCTATGGTGGATTTTTTCAGCGTCGGAACAAACGATCTTACGCAGTACACCCTCGCCTGCGACAGACAAAATGCTGCTATTGAACAGTTTGTTGACACCCATCACGAGGCTATACTTCGCCTTATCGAAATGTCGGCGAAGAACGCTCACGCTAACGGAGCGTGGATAGGTATTTGCGGAGAGCTTGCGGCGGACACAAGCCTTACGGAAACTTTCTTACGAATGGGTATCGACGAACTGTCGGTATCGCCCTCTTTTGTACTAAAGGTAAGGGACGCGGTAAGGCGCTGCGATCTCTCGTAATAAAAAACAAGCCGACGGGATAACTGTCGGCTTAACTGCAAGGAACGAAAATATGGACAAGAAATACCTTTCACTTCTGGCAAAGGAGTTCCCCACGATCGACAGCGCAGTGAGCGAGATCGTTAATCTTTCGGCAATACGCAGTCTGCCAAAGGGAACGGAATACTTTTTCAGCGATATACACGGCGAGTACGAAGCGTTTCTGCACATGCTGAAAAGCGCTTCCGGAATGATCAAAAACAAGATCGATATAACCCTCGGAAAGACGGTTTCGGGAGCGGAGCGCGAAGCGCTGGCATATCTTATTTACTATCCCGATAAGCAGCTCAAAAAACTGCATAAGCGGGGAGAGCTGTGTGACGAGTGGCGCAGGCTGACTATTTATCGGCTGATACTGGTCTGCGAGGCTGTTTCGGCGAAATACACCCGCTCACGGGTGCGCAAGCGCATACCGAAGGATATGGTGTATATCCTCGACGAGCTGCTGAATGTCACCGACGACGTGGTAAAGGAATACTACTACGACGAGATAATCACCACGATACTTGACACCGGCATAGTAGACCGCTTTATCAAATCCCTCTGCGAGCTGATACAGTCGCTTGCTATCGACAAGCTGCATATAATCGGCGATATCTACGACAGAGGACCGAGAGCCGACATAATCATGGACGAGCTGATGAAAATACATGATGTGGATATACAATGGGGAAACCATGATATCTCGTGGATGGGCGCGGCTTCGGGAAACTGGGCGCTTATCGCCAATGTTATCCGCATTTCCATGCGCTACAACAATTTCGACGTGCTGGAGGACGGCTACGGGCTTAATCTAAGGGCATTGGCGGTGTTTGCGGGAGAAACTTACAAAGACGACGACTGCGCGCTGTTCATGCCGCAGACCCTTGACGACAACATCTACGACCCGGTAGATACTAAATTAGTTGCGAAAATGCACAAGGCGATTACCATCATTCAGCTTAAGCTGGAAGGTCAGCTTATCGAGCGCCACCCCGAATGGAATATGGACGAGCGCGATATCTTCCGCATGGTGGATTTCGATAATGGTACGGTTACGCTTGGCGGCAGGAAATATACGCTGCTTGACGCGAACTTCCCGACTGTTTTCCGCGACTGTCCGCTTTCGCTGACGGACGAGGAAAACGAGCTTATGACGGTGCTTGCAAACTCCTTTATGCACAGCGAACGACTCAATTCCCATATCCGTTTTCTGTACTCCAAAGGCTCAATGTACAAGACGATAAACGGAAATCTGCTGTTTCACGGCTGCATACCGCTTGACGAGAATGGAGAGCTTCAAAGCGTAAATATTGCAGGCACAAAGTATTCGGGCAAGGCAATGCTTGACAAGCTGGACGAGATCGCGAACAAGGCGTACTTCATGCAGGCAGGAGAGGAGAAAGATTACGCGGCAGACTACCTGTGGTATCTGTGGAGCGGGGCTTGTTCGCCGCTTTACGGCAAGGATAAAATGGCGTTCTTCGAGCGTTATTTCCTTGATGACAAGGAGCTGCAAAAGGAAAATTACAACGCTTATTATCACTTTTCGGAGCAGGCAGAAGTCTGCGGACGTATCCTTGAAATGTTCGGACTTGACCCCGAGCACGGTCACATAATAAACGGTCATGTGCCGGTGAAGATAAAGAACGGCGAACACCCCGTAAAAGCGGACGGCAGGCTGTTTGTAATAGACGGCGGTATCTCGAAGGCATATCAGAAAGCGACGGGTATTGCGGGCTATACGCTGATATACGACTCGCACAGCCTGAACCTCGCGGAGCACAAGCCGTTTATTGCAGGCGAAAGCGAGCATACTCCGGAGATACATCTGGTGGAAAAGCTTGACCGCCGCGCGAATATCTCCGATACCGACAAGGGCGCGGAGCTGCTGGAGCAGATAAACGATCTGCGCGAGCTTCTTACCGCATATCGTTCGGGCGAAATCAAGGAAAGCGGAAGATAATTCAGAAAGAGGTATTTATGGAACAAAATGAACTGAATTGGGCAGTCATCGGCTGCGGAGTCATTGCAAATGAAATGGCACAGGGTCTTGGAAAAATGGGCAGAACGCTTTATTCTGTTGCCAACAGGACGCATGAAAAAGCTGCCCAATTTGCAAAAAAGTATAGCGTCAAAAAAGTCTATGACGCCATTGACGAGGTGTTCACCGACCCCGATGTTGATATAATCTATATCACGACCCCGCACAATACCCACTATAAATACATGAAGAAGGCTTTGGAAAACGGCAAGCATATCTTCGTTGAGAAATCTATCACCCTCAACAGCCGTGAGCTTTCGGAAATGGTTTTGCTTGCAAAGGAAAGAGGCCTGCTGATAGGCGAGGCTATGACTATATGGCACATGCCGCTTTACAAGAAACTGTGGCAAATCGTCGGCAGCGGAGAGCTGGGAAAAGTTCAGATGATAACGATGAATTTCGGCAGCTTCAAGGAATACGATATGAGCAACCGTTTCTTTAATATGGAGCTTGCGGGCGGCGCAATGCTGGATATAGGCGTGTATGCGCTGTCGATAGTCCGCAGCTTCATGGAGGAAAAACCGGACGAAATTCTAAGCCAGTGGAAGCCGTCGCCCACAGGCTCGGACGAAATGGCAGCGGTTCTTCTGAAGAACACAAAGGGTCAGATGGCAACGGTAGCGCTCAGTATGCACTCCAAGCAGCCGAAAAGAGCTGTGATAAGCTGTGAAAAAGGCTATATTGAGATAATGGAGTATCCAAGAGCGGACAGAGCCGTGATAGTTGACGCTGAAACAGGCGCTGTCCGTGAGATAGCTTCCGGTGAAACAGCGAACGCTCTGTTTTATGAATTACGGGATATGGAAGAAGCGGTAAGAACCGGAGATGGGTCACTTCTGCATTTACAAGACACCTGCGACGTTATGGAAATAATGACAAGGCTTCGCAAGGATTGGGGAATGAGGTATCCGGGCGAAATATGGTGAACTCATAGAATTTAATGTAATTCTTTCAAGGGTTAAACGCACAATAATTTAAGGCAGATGAGATAAACTTTAAGCCTTGAATAAACCGCGTTGTAAACTCAGGACCGTTGTCGGTGTAAGCATATCGTACTTCTTGAGAAAATAACAAAATAAAACCGCCTGTTTTTGACAGACGGTTCAGCTTGTCGAAAAAGTGTTTTTTGCCCGCGAAGCGGGAATTTAAAATACGTTTTTTGCCCCAGCTCTGCCGGGGCAAAAAACACTTCTATCCGCACAAGTGTGCGATTTGGCGGCATAGCCGACAAATCGTGCGCGCAGTGCGGATGTTCTCTGTCGGAAAAGTCTTTAGACTTTTTCGACAGACTGAACCGCCTGTTTTTGACAGACGGTTTTTTCTTATGAAGTATAGAATGAGGATTACTTTTTCTTTCTGCTGATAATCATAGCGGAAGCGCCCAGTACTGCGACAGCGGCTGCGGCAGCTGCGCTCTCGACGCCGGTTTCGGGGTTATCCTTTGCGGGCGCTGTTGTTTCGGTTTCGGCGGGGGTATCTGTTGTAGTTTCAACGGTAGTATCTGTTGTAGTTTCGGCAGGAGCCTCGGCGGGAGCGTCGTTGGAAACCGTTATCGTCCCGAGAGTTACGCCGTGACCCATGAAAGCAATGCCTGCTGTCTGAACGTGCTCAACATCATCTGCGGGGATAGAAAAGCTGATCGAGGTATCGCCCGGCTCTACAACATATGCGCTGCCGTCCTCGGAGGGAGTCAGCTCGCTGATACCGCTGATGAGCGGCCAGCCCGCGTCGTTTATCATGGGCTTGATGACCCAGTAGCTGTGTCCGTCAACATCTGCGAGGGAGTCGTCGGTAGTGAATGTAACGGTGACAACGCTGTCGGCGGTCAGCTCCGCGAACTCGGAGGAGGGAACGGTTATGCTGGTGCTCCAGAATGTGCCGAGGTCGGTGTTGAGGTCATATGCGGATGCTCCTACTGCGAGGATAGCTGCGGCAGAAACGGCTGCCGCGATGCCCGTAAACAGATTTCTGATTTTCATGGTCGAATGTCCTTTCTGAACTAAATTTGGGTTATTACTTAAACCCTTGCGTTGATTAAATAATATCAGAAAAAACAAGCGGCAGATATCACAAAAATAATATTTATGTCATTTTTTTATGTAGAATTACGCCTTGCTTCCCCAACGGGTGCGGAAAAATTTTTCGCGGTATTCCTTTGGGGTTATCTTCGCGTATTTTTTGAACACTTGGATAAAGTGGCTCTCGGAGCTGAAGCAGAGGTAATTGGATATTTCGAGGCAGGAATAATCGGAGAATTTAAGGAGATTTTCCGCCGCCTCGATACGCTTTTGCAGAATATACTGCGTTACGGTCACGCCGACCTCGCTGTGGAAAAGCTTGGAGAGATACGGCGCGCTGAGCCCGCATTCCTCCGCGATATCATTGAGTGTGATTTTGGCGTGCAGGTTGTTATATATGTAGTCAAGGCTCTTGATTATGGGCTTTGAGAACAGGCACTTCTTTGACAGCGCGTGCATTCGCTCAGCGTAATCCTCGACAAGCTCGCGGTGGATATCGTTTATTTCCTTTTCGGTGCGGCAGACGTCTATCCTGCGGATATACACGTCGCTAAGGTTATACGCCGTTTCCATTTCCATTCCGCCCTCGATGCAGTAGCGGGTGATGAATGCAATGGTGATAATGAGGTGGTATCGGAGGTTGCGCAGGCTGTCCTCGCTCAATTTGCCCAGCCCTGCGGCGTTGAGCGGCATGAACAGCCGCAGCGCTTCTTCCTTATTGCCGACCTTTATCGCCTGATAAAATTCCATCTCGCGCTCGTAGGGCAGGTGCGCGTTCATGTATTCGCGGTTGAGAAATGCCGCGCGGGAGAGGGCTTGATTTATGTCCATAATGAATATCCTTTCCGGCGAAAACGATAGATAAACAGAAATTTGGCGGGGTGCCCCCGCAGTCAATACGGCTAAAAGAGCAATTTCTGCGGGCGTTTTCACACGAAGGCAAGCTGCCCGATAAATGGAAAGTTGGCAGGGTACCTCGACACGCACTCCGCGCTTCGCGCGGAAATGATTTTCGCTTCCTTTT
>CAMEPN010000085.1 GCA_945931735.1 uncultured Clostridia bacterium | reverse complement strand
CCTTAATATCCGTTAAGCCCGACGGTGCTAAAGCGTCAATTTTGCGATAAAAGACCGAAAGTTTACAAAAAATTAATTTTTGGGTGATATAATTAAAGGAATAAAAGGCAAAGGAGGCATATGCATGGAAAAGCTCTGCGCGCTGCGCAATGTGCTGCTCTCCCTGCTGGGAAAAATAAAGTGCTTTCCGCAGATAAGCACGGGAAACGACCGACCGCGCATATATTTCATCGGCGGCGTACGCCCCAGAGATGCCGTCGCGTCGCTTTGCGCGGAAGGCTCCTGTGTGCTGGTCACGCAGGAGGAATATGACTCCGACAGGCTGCTGCGCGCCCTTAAGGAAAAGCACCTCATAACCGCAAAAGGCGGAATGAACACCGAGTGGCTCCATAGCGCGCTGAGGCGGCTGAGCGAGGGGCAGAGCCTGCTCGCGTTCCCCGACGGAAAAAGGGCGTCCGAGCTGAGCGCCGCAGCAGTGCTACTCTCGCTGATGAGCGGAGCGGAGATCGTCCCGATGTACAGCACCGCTGCGGACTGCGGAAGGCATCTCTTCCCGCGCCGCCGAAAACTGACCGCAGGAAAGCCGCTGCGCCCCGACGAAAACACAAGGCTCACCTCCGAACAGCTCAAAAAAGAGTCCGGCCGCCTTTGCACCGCGGTCTCAGAGCTGCACTCGGCTGAACCGAAATGCGGAGAATAGTATGAAAGATATATTGAACGAATTAAAGGTCATTCTGAACACCGTCGCGCCCGAGGTAAAATGCGACGCGCTCTCGGAAAATACCGCCCTGCGCGGGGATCTCGGTCTGGATTCGCTCCAGCTCACGCTCTTCGCGGTCGGGGTAGAGGATAACTACGATATAAGATTTACAGGCGACCATGTAATAAATACTATCGGCGATCTGGCAGAATATATAATTAATTACAGGAAAGGTTTGGTGGAACAAAGATGAAGACCGGTCTTATTCTCGAGGGCGGAGCAGTGCGCGGTATATTCACCGCGGGCGTGCTCGACCGCCTTATGGAAAACGGGATATATTACCCCTATGTAATAGGAGTGTCCGCCGGCGGCGGCAACGCAATGAGCTACGTTTCGCGGCAGAAAGGACGTACCGCGCGCGTTATCAACGCTCCAAAATCGGAAAGCTATTACGGGCTGAAGCAGTTCCTCGAAAGCCATAAAATGATAAACCTCGACAAAATGGCGTATGAGTATCCCTACAAGCAGTTCCCGTTCGATTTCGATACATATTTTAACAGCGGAGTTACCACCGAGTATGTCTGCACCTGCTGCGAAACGGGCGAAGCCGAATATTTCGGGGAGAACGCCGACGCGCGGAGGCTGCTCACTATCGCAAAGGCGACCTGCTCCGTACCAATGCTGTGCGAGCCTGTCGAAATGGACGGAAAGCACTACCTCGACGGCAGTATCGCCGACTCGATCCCTATCGAGCACGCGCTAAAAAGCGGCTGCGACAAGGTGGTAATTATCCTCACCAAGCCCGACAGCGCAACTCCACCCACCGACTACCGCAAGTTCCGCACGGTCATCAATTCCATGTATAAGCAGTACCCCGCGTTCGTCGAGGCATGCATGACCCGCGTAGAGCGCTATGAAAAAACGATAAGCCTTATGGAGCAGCTCGAAGCGGAGGGACGCGCGTTCATTTTCCGCCCCGAGCTTCCCGCCATATCCAAGTTCGAGCATGACTCCGGAAAGATAATGGACTCCTACCGCGACGGTTATTCGCAGGCAGACAGGCGCATAATCGAGCTAATGAAGTGGTCGGGCGCAGACGGCGGCAATGTTTTCGCGAACGTATACGAAACCGAACAGGTGGGCGCAGTATGAGCGTGATCGACGACTTTCGGATATTCCGCGCCTGCTTCCCGAAGCTGTCGCTTTCGGAGGAGGATCTCGCGCTGCTCACCCGACACGACGGGCGTTTTTCCCTCGAGGGGGGATTTGCGCTGACGGACGGCGGCAGGATAATTCTGCTCTGCGTCAGTCCCGAATACAGGGGCAGGGGCATAGGGACAGAGCTGCTTTCGCAGTGCGAACACAGTATTGCCCAAATGGGTTATGAAAAGGCTGTCCTCGGGGGAGAGCTTTTCGGCGGCGCGGTCGATGAAAGCAGCGAATTTTTCCGCCGTCGGGGATATTCCCTCGGAAACGAGTTCTGCGAAATGTTCGTGGATATGAGCCGCGCCGCCGTGCCGCATGGCTATTCCGACCCGCTGCCGCCGACCGAAGCGGATTTCCGTTTCCTTTCGGGTGTGACCGACGAGCTTGTCAGCGCGGTAAAAAGCGTCGACGAGGAATGGGTGCAGTATTTCGACCGCGATATCTTCTGCGGGTTTGTAGGCGGCAGATTGGTGAGCTTCTGCATAGTTGAGGACGATGTGACCTGCGCCCTCAGCGGCGGCGATATCCGTATGGGAAGCGTCGGCTGCGTCGGGACGATACCCTCCGCGCGCGGTCGGGGCATAGGGCTGAAAATGGTGTCGCTCGCGCTGGAGGAGCTTAGCAGGCGCGGCTGCGAACGCTGCCTTATTCATCAGACCCACCTCGACAAATGGTATGGAAGGCTCGGCGCGCAGACTGCGTTCCGTTTCCGCACGGGAGAAAAAATGCTTTGACCCAAAACAGCGGTATAATAAACAAGCCCCTATCGGCGAACTGATAGGGGCATGATTTTTTTGCGAAGATCCGTATAACCGCTTTATTAACAGACTTCAATTTTTCAAACGCTCACTGTTCCGCCAGAAATTCGCCCGGTATATTGTCGTCAATGACCTTTTGGAAGAACTCGTAGCTTGTTCCCGCGCAGCCGTGCGCTGCGGCAAGCTCGGCAGTGTATTCGGAGAACGGGTATATCCGAACATTGCGGTAGCCGCTGTCGTAGTGGTTTATAAGCGGGACAGCTTCCGCGCCCGAAAGGGTTATCTCTCCCGTGGAAAGATTCTTTTGAACGGTTATGCGCCCAAGCATTTCAACCATTGAATAGGGATCGTTCATAGCCGAGATGAAGTTGCCCAGACAATAGAACACAAAGGCGCTGCGCCCGTCGGCAGCTTCAAGATACTCCATTGTCTGTATGGTGTGGGGCTGGGTGCCTATTATAATGTCCGCGCCCCAGTCGGCGAATTTCTGCGCAAGATAATACTGCTGCTCCGAAACCGTGTTTGTTACCTCGACGCCGAAATGCACGCTTACAATAACACAATCGGCAATTTCAGCCGCTTTTTTTATCTGCTTCTCCATAACGTCCTCTTGGGAAAGATATGTAAGCCTGCATTCCGAGCCTGCGGGGAGCGAAAGCCCGTTCGTATGCTCCATATATCCGAGAAACGCGAAGGTTATCCCGTTTACCTCGAGCGTGCGGATATCGTTCATATCCTCCTCGCTGAGATATGCTCCGTATACGGGAATGTCCGGATAACTCTCTTTCCAGAACTGAAGCGAGGAAACAAGCCCCTCCTCGCCCATGTCAAGGCAGTGGTTATTGGATATTGACACCGCGTCGAAGCCTATTCTTACCATTTCCTCCGCCAAAGCCTCGGGCGTGCAGAAGCGGGGATAGTTAGACGGCGGGTACTTGTCGGTGATTATGGTTTCCTGATTGAGTATGGCAAGGTCAGCCTGCTCGATAAGCGTCGACACGTTTTCGTAGGCATAGCTGAAATCATACCCTCCGTCGCCGCTTCTCGACATTGCCTGATTATAAATGGGAGAGTGTATAAGGTTATCTCCCGCGCAGACTATCTCCGCCGAGGTGTATTCCGTCGTTTGCGGTTCCTGCGGCGCGGTTTCCTCCGTCGCTGACGTCTGCAAAGCTTCCGTTTCGGGGTCATTCTGCTCTGCGGTTTCGGGCGCCTCGGCGGACTGCACCTGCTGCGTAGTCGACGGCACGGAAACCGTACCCGGCTCGTGAGCGCCGCAGCCTGTCGCCAGAAGCGCCGCAGCCAGCAGCACGGACAATTTCACCGCCCTAGTTTTCATAGCTGAAATAACATTCATAAGCCTCTGTCAACACCTCTTTTATCATAGCGTAAAATCCAAATTCGTCTTTACTCGGCAGACAGCCGTTTGTGAGCACAGCCACCCCTGTATGGTCGGCGGGGTCATAATATAGCCCAGTAACAGCCCCGAGAGCGTTGCCCGGGTGACCGTAAATGACCCTGCCGTCGATAATATTGTCGTATATCCTTACATTAAGCCCCATGCCAAATTCGGGCGCTTCAAACCGCAGGGTATTCATTTCCTTAACCGAGCTTTCGCTGAGCACCCTTTTCCCGTCGACCGTGCCGTCCCCCGCAAGGACTATCCCGAGCCGCGCAAGGTCCGAGGCGGTGATTATCAGCTCGCCCTGCGCCGAGTAATAGGAGTTTCCAAGCCCGAAGGATTCATAAAACGCCGAAGTCCTGCCCCAGCTTTTTACCTTGTAAATTTGTCCGTCATAGTCGTAGATATTTGCGGCGCTTTCCTTATCGTCGATAAGGTCGATAACATAGCCCGCGTCCATGCCGAGCGGCTCAAAGAAGCTATCACGCGCGTAATCGTGGAAATATTCCCCCGTGACCGCCTCGACCACCGCGCCTATCGTTCCCGCGCCGAAATTGCTGTAATTGTAGACTGTCCCCGGCTCATAGCCGCTGTGCGCGGTTTTAAGCACATCATTCACGCTGAGCCGCGCTTTAATGTTGTAGAGATAGTCCCACGGGTCAAACAATCCTGCCGTATGAGTGAGCAGGTGCGCCAAAGTGACCTTTTCGGAGCAGCCCGCCGCGTCATATTCTATCCCGACAGCCTCCGAAAGCGGCTCGTCGAGGGTCAGCATGCCCTTTTCGCATAGCTGCATCAGCATCATCGCGGAAACTGTTTTTGAAACGCTCGCCACCCGATATCGGGTGTTGTCGCAGCAGGGGAGCTTGTTTCCGACGTCTGCGTATCCGAGGTTTTCCGTATGTATTATCTCGCCGCCGCGGAAAAGCGCAACGCTCATGCCCGTGACCGCATAGTCCGAATATATTTCCCGAAGCCTTTCGGAAAACCGCTGTTTATTTTCCTCCGAAACCTGCGGTAGCGGCGTTTCTTCCGCTGCTTCGTCAGATAAATCGACCGTTTCCTCCGAGCGCTCTTTTTCCTCGGATATTTCGTCCGAAACAGTACCCTGCTCCGTTTGCAGAGCCGAAGTAGTTTCCGTAAGAGAAGCGTCCGCCGATATCGCCGCGGAAACAGGCGCCGCTTTCTCCTCTGCCGCGCAGCCCGAAAGCGCGAGCGACAAAAACACAGAGGTTATTTTCAAGATATTCTTTCCCGCACGCACATCTTCCCCTTCTTTCCGTATTGTCGCTCCATTGCCGCAGCATTGCGCTAGTCAACAATTTATCAAACAAAATCATTTGTGATATTAATAATGCTTTGGTTTATTATATCACAGAAATTGCTGAATTTCAATATTAATCGACAATTATACGGGGCTAAATCTCAATTTCAGACGCTTCTTTTAAAACAAAAAACCGCAGCTCCTGACAGGAATGCGGTTTATAAGAGAAACAAAAAAACCTCGGCACGCAAAAATGTGTGTCGAGGTGATTGAATGGCAGGGGCAATAGGACTTGAACCCATGACATACGGTTTTGGAGACGGAACTCCTTTTTCAAACAAATGCCTTTACAATGGGATTTTATTGGCGCATATTTTGTTTTTGACGACAATTTGACGACGCCTTCACTTTTTCTTTTTAGCTTTGCTCTTACATTGCTGACAGCCTGACAACACCGAAAAAGCCTCTCGCAAAGCGGAAAAAGGAAAATGACAGCAACTTGACGGTCAAGCCTTTTCCTCTCCCGTGAACAGATAGAAATAGCTCAACCCCGTGTATTGATGTATAGCCGAGATTTCCGTAAAATTCAAGCCGTAATTCAACAGAACGTCCTTGCAGGGCTTGTTGGTATACAGAAAATTCAGCTTGTTGCTCAAAAGATACTTGCAGTTATAAAGGTCAAAATCGTTCCCGTCTGCGTCCTTGACCTTGCTTACTCTGTACAGGATAACCCTCGAAATCTGTATCATAACGGTTCTGGCAACGTCATTATCAACACATCTGTCCGACAGCTCAAGTATATCAAATATAGCGTCATAATCAAAGCCGGAATGCTCGCCTGCGCTGTGCTTGTCGGGGTCGAACTCGCACTCCGAGGGATTTGTGAGAAACGTAATACTCGCATTCAGCAGCTTTGAAAAACGACTCAACTTTTCGTCTGTGATATCGTAACTGCCAAACAGCGAAACCGTTCTCTGATAATAGGAACGCAGCTTTGAAGCAAAGGACTTTTTCGCGGAAGGCTGATATTCAAGCTCCACATTATCATTGGACAGACTTTCGGCGGTCACATTGAAATACTCCGCAATCCGCTCCATTGTTTCGGCTCTGGGCTTTGAGCCTTGTTTCTGCCAGTTACCGAAAGAATTTCTGTTAAGATTTAAGTCAGTCAACAGCTTGTTCTTGGTTATGCCACGCTCCTCTATCAGAAGAACTAGTTTATCGTAAAACTCCATAAAAATCTCCTTTTCCGTCAAAACAGACAAAATGCCCCCAAGATTTTTAGCAATAATTACCTCTTGCTATATCATATTTTTCGTTGTATAATAAATAATGACAGATATAACATATAAATCATTAATTATTCATCTTTTGGGTAATAAACACACAAAAGTAGTTTCTTGATACACATTATATCATATTATCGTTATTATGTCAATAAAAAATCAAATACGAGGAGGAAATATGTTTAGCGATGTCATTATTCCATTAAAATGTGCCTCTCCCCCAACGCCGTTCCCACTCAACGCTCTGCCGACTAATCTGCGGAATTTCGTGGAGTACACGGCGAAGGCGATACAAGTGCATAGCGATATGCCTGCCGCTCTTGCACTATCGGTGCTGTCGGCTTGTGTTCAAGGCAAAGCCAAGATTGCGGTCACGCCAGAATGGAGCGAGGAACTCAACCTCTACACTGCCGTAATCGCAGAGCCTGGCGAGAGGAAATCGGCGGTATTCGCGGCGCTCACTACTCCTGTGCAGGAGTTTGTAGACAACTATAATCAGCTCCACGCCGCCGAAATTGCCGCTTATAAGAACAAACTGAACAAGCTCGAAGCAAAAAAGTCGGACTTAATCAACAAGGGCGGTAATGACGATGATATCGAGAAGCTCCAGCTTGAAATTCTTGAGCTTGAAGCCGCTCCCAAAACACCGCTTCGCCTGATTGCAACAGACTGCACCCCCGAGGCAACGGCGGCTGTTATGGCTGCGAACAACGGCAAGATTGCTATTC
>CAMEPN010000084.1 GCA_945931735.1 uncultured Clostridia bacterium | reverse complement strand
GGAAAGCGAGAGCATTGCCGCCGAATTAAAGGAAAGGGGCATTTCCTGCGCAGTACTCAACGCGAAAAACGATGCGGAGGAGGCTGCGGTCATCGCGAAAGCGGGCGAGCGCGGCGCGGTCACTATCTCGACCAACATGGCGGGGCGCGGCGTTGACATCAAGCTCGGCGGCGAAAGCGGCGCTGAAAAGGATTTCGTTATCTCGGCGGGAGGACTTCTCGTCCTTGCGACGTCTATGCGCGAAAGCTCACGCATAACAAAGCAGCTCCGCGGCAGGGCGGGGCGTCAGGGCGACGTCGGCGAGAGCAGATTTTTCGCCGCGCTGGACGACGAGATGATGACGCGGTTCGATTTAAAGTCGCTCGTGTCGCCGCGGCACTATCCCTCCGCACCGGTAAGCGGCGCGATAGAGGACAGGGCGCTGCTTAAGGAAGCGGAGCGCGTTCAGCGCATTTCGGAGGGAGATACCTTTGACGAGCGCGTGAACCTGCTCAAATATACTATGATAGGCGAGAAGCACCGCGAGCTGACCTTCCGCAGGAGAAAGTCGCTGCTCGACGGGAGCTACAACAGCGCGATGTGGAGCGAAAACGCCCCCGAGCTTGACGAAAAGGCGGTCGAAAAATTCGGCGCGGAGCCGCTTCGCAAAGAGGAAAACCTTATCCTTGCGGCGCTGCTGAACGAATTCTGGAGCGACTACCTCGACTACACCGCGTACCTGCGCGAGGGGATACATCTCACGCAGATAGCGGGCAGGAACCCTGCGGAGGAATACAACATCGCCTGCGAGGAATATTACGACTCGGCGGCGGAGAGCATTCCCGAGCGAATGGCGGAGAAGCTTGAAGCGCTGTGCGAA
Source organism: uncultured Clostridia bacterium (assembly GCA_945931735.1). Lineage (GTDB taxonomy): Bacteria > Bacillota > Clostridia > Oscillospirales > Ruminococcaceae > CAG-115. The sequence goes on along the minus strand of CAMEPN010000084.1, from coordinate 6,665 downwards.
TGCTCGGATATTGAGGAATACAGGGTGCCGATGCCGACGAGGACCTACACCTACCTGCTCAACGACACGGGCGAGGAGTTCAAGAAAAAGTCGGTGCTTATCGGGCTGTTCTCCGACGCGGAGGAGGAACAGGAAAAGCTCTCCGCGAAGCCTGCCGAAAAGGCTGAGGAAGAGGAGCGCGCGTCCGGGGAGAATGCCCCCGAGGAAAAGAAAAAGGGCTTCTTCTCGAGGCTTTTCGGGAAGAAGTAAACCGAGGTGAAATTATTGTCTACGATTTGCGCCATAGCCACCCCTGCGGCGGCGGGCGGTATATCCGTTATCCGTATTTCGGGGGAGAAAGCCATTGAGGTCGCGGCTGCGGTGTTCAGACCCGTTTCGGGGAAGACCGCGGCGGAGCTTGAGGGCTATCATGCCGCATACGGGAAAATATACGACGGCGACGAGCGGCTGGACGACGGCGTGCTGCTTGTCTACCGCGCTCCGCACAGCTACACGGGCGAGGACGTCGCGGAGATATCCTGCCACGGCGGGATTTATGTCACGCGGCGCGTGCTGACCGCCTGCCTTAAGGCGGGGGCGGAGCCTGCGGCGGCGGGCGAGTTCACAAAGCGCGCCCTGCTCAACGGAAAGATGTCGCTCACTCAGGCGGAGGCGGTCGCGGACATAATAAGCGCGCAGGGCGGGCAGTCGCTCTCCTGCTCCAACAGCCAGCGCGAGGGCGCTCTCTACCGCCGCGCGGAGAGCATTGCGGATAAGATAATGGAGGTTTCGGCGCAGATATCCGCGTGGATAGATTATCCCGAGGACGACACGCCGACCGTAACGCCCGAATGGCTGCTCGAAAAGCTCGGGGTCATTCGGGAGGAATTCAAGTCGCTGCTCGACGGGTACGACGCGGGGCGCATGATACGCGAGGGAATTTCCTGCGCGATAGTCGGAAAGCCCAACGTCGGGAAATCCACCCTTATGAACCTGCTCTCGGGCGAGGAGCGAAGCATTGTCAGCGATATCGCGGGAACAACGCGCGACGTCGTTGAGGAAACGATAAACCTCGGCGGCGCGGTGCTGCGCGTTTCCGACTGCGCGGGGATACGCGAAACGGACGACCCCGTGGAGAAAATAGGCGTTGAGATAATGCTTAAAAAGCTGCGCGGCGCGGATATCGTGCTCGCGGTATTCGACGGGTCAAGACCTGTATCCGACGAGGACAGGCGGCTGTTTTCGCTCCTCGAGGGGAAGAAAACCGTCTGCATAATAAACAAGACCGACCTTGAACAGCGCTTCGACGCGTCGGAGGCGGAGCGGCTTTTCGGAAAGCCGGTTTTCGTCAGCGCGCGGGACGTAGGCGCGGCGGAGGTTATCGCCAAAGAGGTAAATTCGCGGCTGGATATCGACAGCCTTTCGGCGGACGCGGGCTTTATCGCCAACGAGCGGCAGCGCGCCTGCGTTATTCGCGCGGCAAAGGCGGCGGACGAGGCGTATGAAGGCGTGCTTGCGGGAGTTACCCCGGACGTTACGGGCGTAATGCTTTCGCAGGCGCTTGACGCGGTATACGAGCTTTCGGGAAAGACCGCGGGCGAAGAGGTCATCGCGGAGGTATTCAAGAGATTTTGCGTGGGAAAATAACGCATTGACAGAGGTAAAGGGTTAATATGAACATATTGATAATTGGCTGCGGAATGGTCGGCGCGGCTCTCGCAACGACGCTCGACGGGCGGGGACATGACGTTTCCGTCGTCGACAAAAGCGCGGAGAGCCTTGAAACGCTCCCCGCAAGCTTCGGCGGGTTCACCACGACGGGCGTTCCGATAGATCAGGACGTTCTTAAAAGGGCGGGAATTTCCACCTGCGACGCGCTTTTCGCGGTCACGCACGAGGATGATATGAACATCATGGTGTCGCAGCTTGCGCATCAGATATTCAAGGTGCCGAAAATATTCGCGAGGATAACCGACATCAGCAAGGGCGAGGTTTTCGAGAAGCTCGGCATACGCATAGTCTGCCCGACAAAGCTCACCGTTTCGGCGGCGTGCGCAGCTCTTGAGGAGGACGACGGCGCGGGCAGCGAGCTGAACTTTGAAAACCACACGGTGCATTTTTCCACCATGAACATACCCGAGCAGCTTGTCGGGATAACTCCCGCAGACATACGCTACGAGAGCGGCGAGGTGCTTTTCGGCGTGCTCAGGAACAGCGCGGGGCTTATCCTTTACAATGGACAGCCGCTCACCCTCGCGGAGGGCGACAGGCTCATTTTCGCCAAGAAGGCGTAATGCGGAGGAACGAATAACATGAAAACGATAATAGTCGGCGGCGGAAAGGTCGGGTTCTATCTCGCGAAAACGCTGCTCGAGCATGACTATTCCATAACGATAATCGAGCGCAGCAAGGAGCAGAGCCAGTATTGCGCGAACAATCTCGACGCGGAGGTAAGCTGCGGAAACGGCACCACCGTCGAAGCGCTCGAGGCGTGCGGCGCGGACAAGGCGGACGTGGTGATCGCGGTAATGGGTCAGGACGAGAGCAACCTTGTCTGCTGCCAGATAGCGAAAAGCAGGTTCGGCGTTCCGAAAACCATTGCAAAGGTCAATAACCCCAAAAACGCCGACGCGCTGAAAAGTCTGGGCGTTGATATCGTAATATCCGCGACGGACAACATCATTCAGCTCCTCGAGCATGAGGTGGACTTAAGCGCGATGAAGCGGCTAATCAAGCTGAACAGCAACGAGGCGTCGCTTATGGAGATAACCGTTCCGAAGAACTACGCGCTCGAGGGTATAACTCTGCACGAGCTGGAACTGCCCCCGAACTGCAACCTCGCCTGCATAAACCGCGGCGGAAAGACCATAATTCCGCGCGGTCACACGACGATATGCAGCGGGGACATTATCCTTGTCGTAATGCTGGACTCCGAGGAAAAGGAGCTGCGCAAGGCGCTTAAAATAAAGGACTGACACAGTAAAGACTGACGGAATTACATAAGAAAGCAGGCGGCAGAATGGCAGAAGAAAACACCGAAAAGAAAACGGGCAGGAAAACGCCCGCACGCGGCAGAAAAGCGGCTGCGAAATCCAACCGCACAACTCACACCAAGCGCCGCCAGGGGAACACGATTTTCGCGCTGGACATCGGCACGCGGACGGTCGTCGGCGTTCTTGCGGAGAAAACGGACAGCGGCTACAAAATACTCGACATGGAAACCGCGGCGCACGAAAAGCGCTCCATGACCGACGGGCAGATCGAGGACATCGAGGCGGTCGCGGAGGTTATAAAGACAGTGCGCGCCGCGCTGGAAAAGCGCCGCTCGGTAAAGCTGTCGCACGTTTGCATTGCGGCGGCGGGGCGTGCTCTTAAAACCATGCGCGCGAAGTGGGAATACGCGCTCTCCCCGAACAAGACGATAACCGCCGAGGAGCTTAAGGCCGCCGAGCTTGAAGCCGTGCGAAAGACGGAGGAGCAGTTCTCCGAGCAGTACGAAACATCGGCGTTCTACTGCGTCGGACACAGCGTTATCTCGCTGTCGCTGGACGGCTACAAGACCGCTAAGCCCGAGGGACACCGCGGCTCCGTCCTCGAAACGGAGCTTATCGCCGCGTTCCTGCCCGCGTATGTTGTGGAGAGCCTCTGCGCGGCGGTGGATATCGCGGGGCTTGACGTCGCGGGGCTTACGCTCGAGCCTATCGCTGCGATGAACGCGGTCGTTCCTCCCGAGCTTAGGCTCATCAATATCGCGCTGTGCGATATCGGCGCGGGCACGTCCGACGTGGCGGTGTCGCGCGGCGGGAGCGTCGTTGCGTACGGAATGGCTACCGTGGCGGGCGACGAGGTGACCGAGGAGCTTATGCGGCAGCTTCTGGTGGATTTCCCGACTGCGGAGCGGATAAAGACCTCGTCCGAGCCGGAGATACATTACACGGATATTTTATTGAGGGAATGCACGGTGACTCCCGAGCGCGTCCTCGAGCTGGTAAAGCCTGCGGCGGAGCAGCTTGCCGAGGTCATCTGCGGGGAGATTCTCGCGGCAAACGCCGAGCCTCCGCAGGCGGTGTTCCTCGTAGGCGGCGGGAGCAGGCTGCACGGGCTTTCGGCGCTGGTCGCAAAGGGGCTTGGCGTCGACGATGCGAGGGTCATAACAGGCAGGCGTGAGCTTATGCGCGGCATAGAAGCGCCCGCGGGCATGGAAATAGGCGCGGAGCACACCACGCCGCTCGGAATAGCAATGACGGCGGGACGAGGGATATCCTACGACTTCACGACGATAACCCTTAACGGCAGGAAGATACGCGCGCTCGACACGAACAGGCTCACCGTTTTCGAGCTGCTGAATTTCAGCGGGATAAAGCCCGCGCAGCTTATCGGAAAATCGGGCAGCCCGCTCACGTTCACCTTAAACGGCGCGCGGACGACGCTGCGCGGCACTCCCGCGGTTCCTGCCGAGATAATCGTTAACGGCAGACCCGCCGCGCTCAATTCCGCCGTGCGAAAGGGCGACGAGGTGACGGTAAAGACCGCGGTCGACGGGGAGAACGCTGCGGCGTATCTTTCGGATTATTTCGATACGGACAGCCTTTCGGCGTTCAACGTCAGCCTTTTCGGCGAGGACAAAACGGCGGGCGTTTACATAAGCGTGAACGGACAGGCTGTCACGGCTGACCGCGAGATAGAAAACGGCGATGTGATCTCGCTTTGCGAAGCGGGGACGCTGGGCGCGCTCCTCAAATCGGAGAGCGTAAGCGGGGCGGTACTGCTCAACGGAGAAGAGGCGGCTTATGATACCGCGCTGTCCGAGGGCGACGAGATAGCCTATGGGGAGAATGACCCCGAAAAAATAACGATAACCGTAAACGGCATAACAGCGCCGTTCCCGACAAGGGCGGACGGACGCGCGCCGATATTCCTCGACGTTGCGGCGGCGTTTTCGGACGACCCGACCATGCTGCTTTCGCACGCGTCGGAAATAACCCTGAACGGAAAAGTCGCAAGGCTTGACGAGGAGATACGCAGCGGCGACGAAATAGTTATACGTTGACCTGTTTTTACGGAGGGAGCATGAAAAAATTCCTTAGAGCCGCTGCGGCTCTTACTGCGGCGGCAATGCTGTGCGGCTGCACGGATATCCCCGCGCGGGAGGAAATTGTCCCCACGGAGGAAACGGCGGACGCCGCGCAGACTGTCCCCGACGAATACGAGGAGATACCTCCGCAGGAATATCCCGAGGACCGCGAGAAAGTCGCCATTAAGTTAAACGCCGAGGGCGGCGTTACCGACGCGAGCATTCGCACCGACGGGGAATATGACGGCGCGGGGTATATCGTCCTTGACGAGGGAATGAGCCTTACGCATATCGCGGACGTTCCCGCCGCGCAGCATTACAGCGTGGCGCTCGCCGTGCATTCCTACGGCGGGGCGGTGATATCGCTCAATATGCACAACGAGCGGGCGGGGGTATACTATATCCCCGCGTCGGAGAGCGCGGAATACGGCTTTATTGCGGTGGACAGCCTTTACATGACAAACGGCCCGATGATAATGACGTTCACCTGCGAAAGCGGGAGCGCGGCGGTCGATTATATCCTTGTGGAAAATTCCTCGGGCGTGCCGCGGGAATGCTACCGCACGGCGGAGTCGCCGGTCAGCCCGAACAGCACCGTCGCGGCGATAGGCACGATGAAATATCTCGCCGACGCATACGGAGAGAAGATCATCACGGGGCAGAACGTTACCCCCGCGACCAACGCGGAGCTTGACGCGATATACGAGGAAACGGGGCGCTATCCCGCAATGCGCTGTGGGGAGCTCGCGCTAGCCACGCTCGACGGGGAGGACAATGCGGAAAAGACCGCCGAGGAGCTTCGCCTTGCGAAAGAATGGGGCAAAAAGGGCGGGCTGGTGTCCTTCACATGGCACTGGTACTCGCCGACAGGCTCTCGAGGGGTCAACGCGGGGGCATTCGACCTCGCGGCGGCGCTCGATGGACAGGACCTCACGGGTACGGCGCTGATGGGCGCGGAGGAGCTGGACACGCTGCTCGAAAACGGGTACATATCCGAGCAATTCCGTGCGCTGATAACCGATATTGACAAGGCGGCGGAGCTGCTCAGGGCGCTCTCCGACGAGGATATCCCCGTTATATGGCAGCCGCTTCCCGACGCGGACGCGGGCACATACTGGTGGGGAAATGACGCGGACAGCTTTAAGAAGCTGTGGCAGTTCATGTTCACGCGGCTATGCACCTATCATTCGCTGAAAAACCTCATATGGGTTTGGAACGGCAGCAGCTCGGAGTATTACCCCGGCGACGACCTCTGCGACATTGTCGGGCAGAGCTTTTTTGAAAACTCCTCCGCTTCCTTCGCGGGGAGATTTTCCGCGCTGGCGAGGGTGTCCGACACGGAAACAAAGGCGCTTGTGATAACCGCCTGCGACAAACTCCCCGACCCCGACTATATGCTCCGCGATAACGCTATGTGGCTGTGGTTCGCGATAGGCAGCGGGGACAACATCATCAACTCCGACGGAACGCTTTCCGAGCGGCACACCGACTGGCAGAGCCTTCACGACGCGTTCAACAGCGAGATATGCGTTACGCTGGACGAGCTGCCCGATTTTTCGGAATATGCGTTCGGATAGCTTGACAAAATGCTCGGCAGGTGTTATACTTGTTA
>CAMEPN010000083.1 GCA_945931735.1 uncultured Clostridia bacterium | reverse complement strand
CAATGACCCCGAGATAAACGGCGCGATAAAGGTCGTTTTTGTCCAAAACTACAACGTTTCCTATGCGGAAAAGCTGGTCACCGCCGCCGACATCTCCGAGCAGATATCCACCGCGGGAACGGAAGCAAGCGGCACAGGAAACATGAAATTCATGCTCAACGGCACCGTTACGCTCGGCACCTATGACGGCGCGAACGTCGAAATAGCCGAGGAAGCGGGAATAGAGAACAACTACATCTTCGGCGCGCGCGTCGAGGAGCTTGCAAAGATAATGCCCGAATATGACCCGCGCCGCATCTACGCCGAAAACAAGAAAATCGCCCGCGTGCTTAACACGCTTATCGACGGGACGTTCTCCGATGGCGGGAACGGCTCGTTCAGGGAGCTGTATTACTCGCTGCTAGACGGCGCAAGCTGGCACAAGCCCGACCACTACTACCTTCTCGGCGACCTCGAGAGCTATGTCGAGGCAAAGCTCAAGGCGAACGCCAATTACCGCGATGACAGGGACGGCTTCATGAAGAAGTGCTGGATAAACATGGCTTCCGCAGGCAAGTTCAGCTCCGACAGGACTATTGCAGACTATGCCCGCGAGATATGGAAAATAACCCCGGATAAATAAAAGGCTCGTTTTTCGAGCAAATCACTTGATTTTATCCGAAAAAAATGTTATAATACATTTTGTGACTTCATTATATGACCGCGGGGCACGAGAGTGTCATGAGGAAAGTCCGAGCATCACAGAGCAGGATAGCTGATAACGTCAGCCGAGGGCGACCTTAGGGCTAGTGCAACAGAGATATACCGCGTCGCTCATTCGTGGGCGGCGTAAGGGTGGAAAGGCGAGGTAAGAGCTCACCGGAGCGCAGGAGACTGCGCTGCCATGTAAACCCTATCCGATGCAACACCGATTGGTGCGGAGGGCAACGCGTCTGCTCGGCGCGCTTCGTTGAAAGGTGGCTTGATCCCGTCGGCGACGGCGGGGCTAGATAGATGGTCATACGCGACAGAACTCGGCTTATCGATGGAGTCACTTATTTGAATATCGGGGGGCGTTTTGCCCCCTTTTTTTACCGTACAGACGGGCAGCTCCTTTCCTGCCGCAAAATCCACGGCCGCAAACCCGATTTTTTTGAAAAATCCAGCAATACCCCTTGACAAACTAATCATAATCTGTTATAATACCAATGTTGCTGTAAAGCGTTTTTGCTTTACACCCCACAGAAAAGGCGGTCTTATGGAGCATGGCTTTGATTTTGTGATACTGCTCGACATATACGGCGAGCTTCTTTCAAAGGGACAGCGCGACGCGCTCGATATGCGATATAACGAGGATCTCTCCCTCGCGGAAATAGCGCAGGAGCTTGGCGGCGTCACGCGGCAGTCGGTCGTAAGCTCCATAAAAAAAGGAGAGCAGCGTCTGCTTGAGCTTGAGGACTGCCTCGGCTTCGCCAAAAGGCTGAGAAGCCTTTCGGGGAAGCTTGAAGCCTCAAAAACCATTCTCTCGGATATTTCGGGGGATTATGATAAGGAAAAGCGCGACGAAAGGTTTGCGCGGCTCGGTTCGCTCCTCGACGATATAGGTCGGGAGCTGTGATGAAACGGCGGTGAGTTTATGGCGTTCGAGGGTCTGTCCTCAAAACTGAACAACGTTTTCGGAAAGCTTAAGGGTCACGGAAAGCTGACCGAAAAGGATATCAAGGACGCAATGCGCGAGGTTCGCATGGCGCTGCTCGACGCGGACGTAAACTATAAGGTCGCTAAGGATTTCGTAAACAAGGTCAGCGAAAAGGCTGTCGGCGCGCAGGTCATGGAAAGCCTGACCCCCGCGCAGCAGGTCATCGACATAGTTCATCAGGAGCTTATCGCCCTCATGGGAAACACCACCGCAAAGCTGGATTTCCCCTCGAAGCCGCCCTGCGTCATCATGATGTGCGGACTTCAGGGCGCAGGTAAGACAACCCACTGCGCAAAGCTCGCCGCTCACCTTATAAAACAGAACCGCCGTCCGCTGCTCGTTGCCTGCGACGTTTACCGTCCTGCGGCGATAGAACAGCTGAAGATCGTCGGCGAAAAAGCGGGCGCGCACGTTTTCGAGATGGGTCAGGACGACCCCGTGAAAATTGCAAAGGCGGGCGTTAAATACGCAAAGGACAACGGCTTCGACGTCGTAATGCTGGATACCGCAGGCCGCCTGCATATCGACGAAACGCTGATGACCGAGCTTAAAAACATCAAGGCGGAAACAAACCCAAACGAGATACTCCTCGTCGTCGACTCCATGACGGGTCAGGACGCGGTAAACGTTGCCGAAAGCTTTAACGAGGCGCTGGATATTTCGGGCGTTATCCTCACGAAGCTGGACGGCGACACAAGAGGCGGCGCGGCGCTTACCGTCCTCGCGATAACCGGCAAGCCGATAAAATTCGCGGGAATAGGCGAGAAGATAGACGATATCGAGCCGTTCCACCCCGACAGAATGGCAAGCCGCATACTCGGCATGGGCGACGTGCTCACCCTCATCGACAAGGCGAAAACCGCTATCGACGAGAAGGCTGCGCAAAAGACCATGCAGAAAATGCAGGAAAATAAATTCGACCTCAACGACCTGTATTCCCAGTTCGAGCAGATCGAAAAAATGGGCAGCATACACTCCATCATCAACATGATCCCCGGTATCGCGGGAAAGGTCAAGGAAGAGGACATCGACGAAAAGAAAATGCCCCGAACAAAGGCAATAATCCAGTCGATGACCCCGAAAGAGCGCGAAAAGCCCTCGATAATCGACGCAAAGCGCAAGCGCAGGATCGCCGCGGGAAGCGGAACGCGCGTCGAGGACGTAAACCAGCTCCTCCGCCAGTTCGAGCAGATGCAGAAGATGATGAAGCAGATGGGCTTCGGCGGAAAGGGAAAGAAAAAGCGCCTTCCGCGGTTCCCGATGAATATGGGCGGCGGCATGGGCGGCTTCCCGATGTAACTTTGGACTTCAATTCAGCTTGGCTGTTTTGATATGTGGGAACCTCTAAAAACCGTTGTGAAAAGCAAAAATGGGCAGGGTGCACCAGATTCTAGGAAAGCCGACGAAGTAAGGCTGTATGCCTTACGAGGAGGTTTGACGACGAAGATGGTGTGCAATGCACAGTTTTGCTCGCAAGAGGTTTTTAGAGGTGACCATGTGATTTTTTGAAAGGAGAAAGCAAAAATGGCAGTTAAGATCAGACTTCGCAGAATGGGCGCAAAGAAGGCTCCGTTCTATCGTGTAGTTGTCGCTGATTCCCGTTTCCCCAGAGATGGCCGTTTCATCGAGGAGATCGGTTACTATGACCCCACAAAGGAGCCTGCTGTTGTCAGCATCGACAAGGAAAAGGCTGAAGAGTGGATCAAGAAGGGCGCACAGCCTACCGACACCGTAAAAAGACTGCTCAAGTGATTTGAGCCGCCTTTTTCATGTCCGCGGGCATATGCCCGTTTTGATATCAGGCGCGCCGAGCGGTGCGCATAAGATGATCCCGAGGAGGGAATATATATGATGAAAGAGCTTCTTATCACACTGGCGACAGCCCTTGTCGAGGACAAGAGCGCAGTTCAGGTGACAGTCGACGCTCCCGACGAGGAGGGCGTTATCGTCTACCATCTCCACGTTGCCCCCGATGATATGGGCCGCGTTATCGGAAAGCAGGGCAGGATCGCCAAGGCTATCCGCACGGTAATGCGCGCGGGCGCTGTGAGAGCAGACGAGAAGATCTCCGTTGAGATCGACTGATCTATCACAAAATAAAAAGACAGCGGCGCGTTGGTGCCGCTGTTTTTTGAACAAAAGGAGAAAATATGGCGGTAAAGGAAAACGAAAACAAGGAGATCGTAAAGATGATCCGCGAGGGGCTTAAAAAAACGGGCGGATACTGCCCCTGCCGCCGCGAGCATTCCCCCGAAAACAAGTGTATGTGCGAGGAGTTCAAAAAACAGATCGCCGACCCCGATTTCGAGGGCTACTGCCACTGTATGCTGTATTACAAGTCGAAAGACTGACACACCGCCGCACGCCTTTACGGAAGTGCGGCTTATTTTATCCCATTAAATTCCTCAAGGCTCATAATGTACATATCGGAAAATGCGGCTGTATCGCCCTCGGCGGAGGTCGTCGGGTCGTATACTCCGACAACGTAAAAGCCCGCCTTTTTCGCCGTTTCGGCGCAGTATTCCGAGTCCTCGAACACCGCGCACTCGCTCACCTCCGCGCCGAAGCGCTCCGCCGCAAGCAGGTAGATGTCGGGGTGCTCCTTGAAAACGCCTATTTCGTGGCAGTCGATATAGAAATCCATGTACTCCATGATCCCCGTTTTATCGAGGAAAGGCTGCGCAACATCGCGCGCAGTCGCGCTGGCTATGCAGCAGCGTATCCCGTCGGCGCGCGCCTTTTCGAGCAATTCCCTCGCCCCTGCGCGAAGCTCTATCTCGTCGCGGTAGCGGCGGCGCATATTGTCGTACGCGCGCTGCATCGCGGCAGGGTCGCGGTAATTCGGAATGTGCGCCGTTTCCGCACGCCAGTACCCCATGCTCTCGCACAGCGTTCCGTCCATATCGAAAATGTAATACTTTATCATATCAGAACTTCCTTTTTGTCGCAAAATGCGATTGTCTTATTTCGTGACGATATTTCACACCGGCTATGTTAATTGTGTATTATTTTCCGTAAAAAGACACGTTTATTTCATAGAACTGTCACAATTCGGAATTATAATTACGGTAACAAAGACATCGGAGGTAACCGCAATGGACATGACTATCAACACCAATGCCGCACAGGTAAAGCTTTCGGGGGTAAAGACCTCCGAAAATACGGAAAAGACGGAGAGCGTAAAGGTTTCCGAAAGCGTCCCCGAGGAAACCGTGTCGCAGGCGCGCAAATTCGACACCGTTGAGCTTAGCAGCGAGGCGGAAGAATATCTTGCCGAGGACACGACCACCGACGACGAGAGCGTGAATATTCTCGAGGAATACGCGGAAGAAAGCTCCGACGACCTCGACGAGCTGTACACCTACACCGACGACGAGCTTGCCGACCTCCTCCGCGACGGAGAGATAACCCAAACGGAGTACAACACCGAAATGGCGAAACGCACCTCCTCCACAGAGGAATGACGCCAAAACCGACCCCTCATCCTGCCGCCCGAAAGGGCGGTTTTTTTCGTGACAGATGTTCTTTTTTTATTTTACCATATCCGCAGACGATTGTAAACCCCGTATAATTCTCTTTTTTGCCATAATCCGAGAAGTTTTAGCTGAAATTTTCCTATACCCATTGACAAACCAACTGCATTGATGTATACTGTATATATTATATATTAACACTTTATGAAAGGACAACCGAAATGGTAAAGATACGAAATCTCTGCAAGAAATACGGCAACTTCCCTGTACTTCGCGGGCTTAGCATGGATATCAACGACGGCGACGTTTACGGCTTCCTCGGCAGGAACGGCTGCGGAAAAACGACCACCATGAATATAATCGCCGACATTATCCCCAAGGACAGCGGCGAGATAGTCCTCGGCGACGGGAAGCCGATAACGATAGGCTACCTTCCCGAAAGCCCTATGATATACGGCTACATGACCGCGCGGGAATATCTCGAATACATTGCGGCGTGCTGCAAATACAGCGGGGACATTCCCTCGCGCGTGAACGAGGTGCTTGACATTGTGGGATTAATGCCCGCGGCGGACAGGCGCTCAAAGGGCTTCTCGCGCGGAATGACCCAGCGTTTGGGAATGGGCGCGGCGATAATCGGGAAGCCCGACCTGCTGATTTTCGACGAGCCGACCTCCGCGCTCGACCCGCAGGGACGCGCAGAGGTTATCCACATAATCAACCGCCTGAAGTCCATGGGCTGCACCATTGTCCTCTCGACGCACATACTCTCCGACGTAGAGCGCGTTGCTAACCGCATAGGGATAATGAACGGCGGCGTGCTTGCGGAGGAGGGCGATCTGCGCGAGCTTCTGAGGAAGCATGGCGGCGACGTTGTCACCCTAGCGGTAAGGGGGCTGACGCAGGAAACGAAGATAAAGCTCCTGTCGGTGGATTTTGCGCGGGCGGAGCTTACCGACGAGGGGATATTCCGCTTCGGCTCGGATAACGCCGAGGAAACCATGCGGCGGCTGACGCGCCTGCTAGCGGACGGGAACATAGTTGCGGAAAGCCTGTCGATAGGCACTGCGACCCTTGAAGAGGTATTCGGAAAGGTGGTGGGCTGAAATGCAGCTTAAATACAGCTTCAAAAAGGAATGGCTCCATTTCTCGCGGACGTTCCGCGTTTTCGGCATTATTCTGGCGATATTCTCCTTTGCGCTTGCCGACCCGTTTATGTACCGCGCACTCGGGCTGATGATGGATATGATGATGGGGAACATGAACTCGGTCACTGCCACAGCCTCCGTCGGCGTTCAGGCGGGCGGACTAGACGGCATGGAAGAGGTCATGAGCGTATACAACGACGCGTCGCTTATATTCAGCATGACGATGAGCGAGTTCTGCTCGACCTCGGTGCTGATAATCATGCTTATCCTCATGTCGGCGGCGGGCGGCGAGCAGAAGAAGCGCGCGACAATAATACCCGCGTGCAGCGGGCTTGAGCACTTCAACTACTTGCTCCCGAAATTCATAGTTTACCCTGCTTCGGTATTCGCGGTGACATTCGTATCCGGCGTATGCGCGGGCTTCCTGTGCAACGCGCTGTTCACCGAGGATCTTATCAACGTCGGCATGATATTCCTTGCGGCGGTGCTGTGCGCGGTTTATATGGCGTTCATCACGGCGGTATATCTCTCGCTTGGGCTATGCACGAGCAGGCCGGGCGTTGTAACGGTGCTCATGTACATCGGCACGACCCTTATTCAGATAATACTCTCGGGGCTTGAGCTTGAGAAGTTCCACCCGTTCACTCTGCGCTCGCTCGTTTCCGGCGGAATGTTCGCCTCCGACTTCTCCCTCGCCGACGAGGCGGCAAGCATTACGGTCGGCGTTGTGCTGTCTGTCGTTATCGGCGTGCTGATGTTCCTGCTGTGTCTTGCGGTTCAGAAAGCAAGGGCGATAAACAACCGAGAGGACAGACCGGAGTTTTGATTTTTTATTGCAAAAGTGACGGTTTGGCACCGTCGGGCTTATTATTTTAGGCGGTGCCTTGAGCCTCTTTTATTGTAAATTTGATTTTCTTGTGTTGTCACACGGACAATTTTAAGGCGGTGCCTTGAACCTTTTTCTTTGTTATATTTTATTTTCTCGTGTTGTCACACAGGGAACGAGGGGGAACCCTTCGGGGAAAGGGGGGAACAAGAAAATCCGACAAAAATCGACGATTTCCCATGCTGCCCTCTGTTGCGCGACATCGTGTCGCGCTTTTGGGGCAGCAGTGCAAACATCGTGTTTGCACCCCTTTCCCCTACGTTTTCCCCCTCGCGCTCCCCTTCCCCTCTCCCCTTTCCCCCTTTTGTCGATTTTTCTTTGCGCTTTTCAAATCAAGGTAATTCTCGCTCCGCGAAATGGTATCGGTTTTTCCCTCCTTAAATTACGGATAGCGCGTCACTTGAATTAATGTACTCTCACTTTGGTTGGCGCTCATTT
>CAMEPN010000082.1 GCA_945931735.1 uncultured Clostridia bacterium | reverse complement strand
GTAAAATTTTCACCCAAATAAATACGGGTCTGAAAAATAAACTGTGTAAACACGAATAATCCCGAAAAACGTACCAATACTAAAATTGCAGCGAAGCAGGGCAACGCTGGAGAGCGCCCCAACGCAGCTGCAGAATATACGGTGAAGAGCAGCGGAGAAAGTTCGCTGCTTTTCATACTTCACCGGTATTCTTCAGCGGATAAACTCCGGGGTACGGGTGCTCTCCCCCAGTGGGGGAGACGTGTCAACACGACGGCTTCGCCTTACGCACGAAGTGACAGAGGGGTTGACCGACAGACCAGAGCCCCGAATAGTCTCCCTAAGCCGCGAACCTGTCCTCAAAATTAATCATGAACTGAGCGTAAGCAAGACCCCAGTCACGCACCGGCATAGTCCATTTCTTGGAAATCTCTGTCACGCTCATATAAATGACCTTACGAATAGAGTCGTCGGTGGGGAAAATCGACTTGGATTTAGTAAATTTCAGCACCATTCTGTGGTAGCCTTCGACGGCATTCGTCGTATATATTATCTTCCGTATCTCCTGCGGATATTCGAAAAATACAGTCAATTCAGCCCAGTTTTTATCCCAGAATTTCAGGATATTCGGGTATTTTTTATCCCACTTTTTGCGGAACTCTTCCTTGGCAAATTCAGCGTCGTCAAGGTTCACAGCGCCGTAGATTTTATTCAAGTCAGCGCAGACTTCCTTGCGGTCTTTGTACGGCACGAACTTGCAGCTGTTGACGAGGTGGGTGAAAACTGTGAGTATGAATTGTATGAAGGTTATATCAAGCTCGCAGAATACAGCTGGAAGACCGAGAACGGCAAGTATTATTTTGTTGACCCACACATCAAAGGAGAAGTTCTCGGAGAGGAGGTTTCTTCTTGGGTGGAGCTTAACATTGTTGACGGCGTAATGGATCTTACGACCTTAAGAATTGTGAAAGACGAATGATTCGGGTTCATTCTGATGTGCTAAAATAAGGTTGTAACCGCCACTCCGGCAGTGCTATAACAACGCAGAAGGAAAAAGCACCGTCAAGTTATGACGAATAATTCAAGAAATAATAGGCACTGTAAAAAACAAAAGGCTGCTATCTCAAAAAATGAGACAGCAGCTTTTTATGTTTGTATGATTTTTACAGCGCTGAAAGGTTTAGTTTCCATAGTACCGCCGCAATCCATGATATTACGGTACAGGTTGTGAAGTCCGCCCTTGGGAACAACCTCGCTTTCGGGAGGTCTTCCGTCGTTTGTAATCCTTACGGAAAAGCTGTCTTCCTTTTTCTCCGCCATTATATGAATTGATGTTGCTTCGGCGTGACATACGCTGTTCGTAAGACATTCCCGCATGGCAAGAATCATAACACGCCGAAGCTCCTCCTGTTCAGGCAATTCTCCGGAAATATTTACTTTTCGCCTATTGCCTCGGCGTCCTGCAGGAATCTGTCCAGCTCGCTATGCCCCTGCGGATAGGCATTATCATATTTTATAGCACTGACGGCACGACGGAACAAATCCATGGCTGTTTCCGCTTCCTCTGTCCGATTGTTAATAAGAATGTGCCGTATAGCGATAAGCCCCGCTCCCATATCGTCATGCAGCTTCGTCTTGGCGGACAGCACTTCCTTTTCTCTTGTAAGAATCAGAGCCTTAGCTCTGCCCGAAAGCTGTGAAAATCAGATTTGTGAAAAAGGGTATCGCAACAATCCGCTAACCCCAGAGCAGAAAGAGAATAACCGCAGAAAATCCAAAATCAGATGCCGCATTGAACATATCTTTGGATTTATGACAGGGGCTATGTATGGCATTACCATAAGAAGTATTGGTATTACACGTGCATGGTTCAATATTGGAATTACCAATCTGGTATTGTCATCTCTCCCTTCTGGTAAATAAAACGCCGCCGGATACTGATCCGACGGCGCCTTTGCCTTTTCTGTGCGTTTCCTTAGCACACTTGTATTATAGCATATCCCACGTCCTTTGTCATTGTACTTGGAATACAACAATCGCAAATGATTTTTGTATTCGGAATATCTTGCAAAAATACGTTGGAGTAATTATAATATAGGTAAATTGCAGGGTAATTTTGAATTACTGGATATTATAACTTGCAAAAAAGCGAAAGGAATGCTTGATTATGTACATGAAAAATATGACCTGGGGAGAATTCAATGCTAACAAAGACAAGGTAGTTATCCTTCCGGTAGGCTCTACCGAACAGCATAGCTATCATCTTCCGCTTTCTACGGACTCTGTTATCGCGGAGGGAGTTTCGGAAGAATTTGCTGAAAGAATAGGAGGGATTATTGCTCCGACGTTGTGCTATGGATACAAATCCAAGCCGATGAGCGGCGGCGGTCCGCTTTTCCCCGGAACGATCGACCTTAACGGAGAAACCCTCATTCATCTTGCCATGGATGTACTGGAAGAATTATGCCGCGATGGAATAAAGAAGATATTCGTCAACAATGCTCATTTTGAGAACGAAGCTTTTCTGCTGGAGGCTATCGATATCGTATCCCGCAGATATCCGGATGTTAAGATATTGGAAAGCAACTGGTGGGATGTGCTTTCGCAGGATGTCATAGACAAGGTGTTCGAGGACGTGCCGTTCCCGGGCTGGGCGTTAGAACACGCCGCGATCACCGAAACCTCTCTCATGATGTACTTTGCACCGGAGCTTGTTCGCGAGGACGCAATACCTGCGGAAACCGGTTTTTCACCTATACCATACCATAAATATCCGATCGTAAAGGGCATGGTCCCCGACAGCGGAGCGCTTGCTTCTGCCAAAGGCAGCTCTGCGGAGAAGGGAAGGATCATAACAGAGGCAGCGGTCGAGGAATTTGTCAGAATCGCAAAGGAAAATTTCTGAGCGAAAAACTGTTATTCATTTCCGAGGTCAATATCAAAGTGCCTGAGAATATGCAGCGCGTTCATGCACTCGGTCTTTGAGTTCATGTCGGAAAAATCAGTGTTCAGAAGCTCACGGATCTTGCCAATGCGATATACCATGGTATTGCGATGAATAAAAAGCTGTTCTGCCGCGGCTACCAGACTGCAGTTGCAGTTCAGATAAACCTCCAAAGTTCTGACATAATCAGTTCCGAAGTCCTTGTCGCTTTCGGCAAGAGGACCAAGTACCGAAAGGCAGTAGTCCCTCAGTTCATCCATATTGTCCGCGTTTATCAGCAGCCGAATTATTCCCAGTTCTGCAAAGAAAACAACGCAGACCGGTTCATTGTTCTTTTCTGCGGCTGATAGTGAGCGGCGTGCTTCAGCATAGCTGCGGCGCACTTCTTCTATACAGCTGCCTGCTCTGCCCATTCCTGCTCGTATCTGGTAATCGGGGTGCTTTTCAGTAAATAAGCTGCATATCCCTCGGATCTTTTCGCATAACTGCGATGCAGATCTGTTGTTTGCACAGTTGACGTATATGAATATTTCGTCCATATAAACGCATGATACGCTGTTGATCTTCTGCGTGTCAAGAAATGCGCCGAGGTTTTTGCAAAGGATATTCAATGCATTATCATAGTCTGTGCGTCGATATATGTCTTCACCATTATAAATTAGACTTACTATCATCACTGTGGCGGGACTGTCAATGTCTGCGCCGCAATGCATTCCCATCTGACGTACAGCGGCAGATGAGATGTTCCTCGAAAACAACAGCTCCGAAAAGAATCCGGCTGTACTGTGTTCGCGAAGTTGGTTCATTATTATGGTATCGGCGATCTCGCGCGTCACATCGACAAGCTTCAGATCCCAAGGCATTTCATAAAGAGGCATACCTGCCCTGTCAGCGATCTCCAGCATTTTTTCGGGTATGCGGGAAATGTGTTCTGCGCTGCACAGCACGACCATTCCTGCGGCAGCGTTCTCGATACATTCCTGCAGCATTCCGCAAAGCGTGTCATCGGAGTAATCTCCGTCCATACCCGACACAAAAACAAGCTCGCCGCCGTGTATCCATTCGCTTATCTGGCTCCTTGACATATGTACACCCATGTGATGTTGTGCTCAAGTCCATTTTCACCGGCTGCCAGTCTGATCCGCGAAAAGCATTTCAGTTCGGGCAGCCCGCTGCATTTTAAATTCATAACCAAACCTCCTGAAAGGGGAATAAAATGATTTCAAAGCTTTCTCCGCTTTTCATAGTTCTTGCCGGCTGTCTTTGGGGCACAATGGGTATTTTTGTCCGCAGACTCAATGACGCGGGTATCGAATCAATGAACATCGTGTTTATCCGTGCTCTGTTCACCGCTGCGATAACATTTGCACTGACAGCAATACGCAATAAAGAGCTTCTTAAAATAAAACTGCGGGACGTATGGATTTTTGCGGGAATAGGTCTTATCAGCATTGTGCTGTTCAATTTCTGCTACTTCACCGCAATATCTATGATGTCGCTTTCCGCGGCGGCGATATTGCTTTACACCTCGCCGATTTTTGTAATGCTGATGTCGGCGGTAATTTACAAGGAAAGAATAACCATTCGGAAAATTATTGCTGTTTTGCTGTCTCTTGCAGGATTATCGTTAGTCACAGGAGTATTCGGCGGCGCTCAGCTCACTCCCGCGGGTATTGTTTTCGGTCTGCTTTCTGCATTCGGATATGCGATGTATAGCATTTTCGGAAGAACTGCGATAAACCGCGGGTACAGTTCTTTGACAACTACGGCATGGAGCTTTGCATTTGCTGCGCTTTTTTCAGCATTTTTTGCAGATTATGGCACAATTTTTGACGCCGTTTCTGATTCAGTCCTCATCATTCCGTATACTGTTGTTTTTGCAATTGTCGCTTCGGTAGCTCCGTATGTTCTGTACTCGCTCGGACTGCGCGGAACTGAAACAGGAAAAGCCGCTGTGATCGCTTCGGTGGAACCGATAGCAGCATCTTTGTTCGGAATAATTCTGTATCACGAAATACCTACTTTACAATCGGTATTTGGGATATTACTGGTTCTTACAGCGCTTGCAATGTGCATAATTACTCCCAAAAAAGATAATAGATAAGAATATTATACTCTTTTATCTTTGCCATGTCAATCGATGAAACTTAATGATAGCATGGAATAGACGATCGCCGCCGCGGTTACCGTGGCGACCGTTGCCATGACGGTGAGCGCTGCAAACGCTTACTCAATTGATGGGAACACAGATTACATGAGTGATACCAATATTTTGGATAAATCCAACGATCATTTTGTGTTCGCTGAGAATAACGCGATAAAGCAGGCGACCGTGGAGCTTTACAGCCCCGTTTTCATTGTGAAAACAGTGAATTGATCCCCGAAAAGCTAAACAGACACACAGAAATTCATTCATCCTCCGATACAAATAAAGCTAACAAATTAGGTTTTTGCGTCAGGGCGCTTTGCAATACGGTCAGCAATCGGAAAATAGAAAACATAACGAAATATTGATGACCCCTTTTCTGATGAGCATATTCCGGCTTCACCTATTCCTCATCATCGCGCTGGCAGTGAACCATGCGCCTTTCGTTCTGTAACAGAACACTCCGCCGTATCTTTCGCATATCTCGCTGACGATAGCCATGCCCAGACCGTGATTTTCGCTGTCGGATTTCGCTGTGGGGATCTGCCTGCCCGAAACATTGGGAACATAGCGAAATTTGTTCTTCACGATTATCGTGAGGTAATCCTTGTACATAAAGACCCGTATCTCCGCATACGGGTCTTCCGCTTTTTCGGCTGCCTCAAGCGCGTTGTCCAGCAGATTTGAGATAACCGAAGAAATGTCCGAAAGCTCAATGCGAAGCTCCGGAAGAAGCTCCAGAGAATACTCAAACGAGATTTTGCGGATCTCGCTCGCCGCCGCCTTGTAGGTGATGACCGCGTCGATCAGGCTGTTGCCCGTAGATTGTGACAGCGAAGGCTGTATCCTGTCGGCGGTGTCGCTTATCTCGCGGAGCAGCTCACGTGCCTGCTTATACTCGCCGCCGTCAATAAGAGCAGCAACATTGATAAGGTGATTTTTTATGTCATGGCGGACTTTCCGAAGTCGCTGCGAGGTCTGAAACTGCACTTCAAGCTGTTCCTTTACGGAGCAGTAGTCCGAGCGAAGGTGATGAAGCTGCTTTTCGCGAGTATAGGCGGCGCATATTTCCGCAAAGAAATTAATTACCACAATGCTCATTGTAAGAGTCAGTACAGCAGATACCGCAATAACAGAAGCAATCGCCGTGTTGCTTTCGTCAAACTCAAACAGCGAACCAAATACCGCCGCAATTACAAGAAATACAGCCAACACAAAGGAATAATACCGCCATTCCTCCGGAAAGGTTTCCTGCGGCTGCTGCGAAAGAATGTACCACACAAGATACATCAAACCGCCGCTAACTGCCGCTGATATCGACCCGTACAGTATAAAGTTGAATACTGTTCCGAATACAGTTTCGGTGAAATCCTCGCGCATTACTGCATACAGCAGACAATTCACCGTAAGCTCGGCAGCGGTACTGATATAAATACAAGTAAGCGAACTCGAAACCGCACGGTACAGCTTTGCGTTAAGTAACGTAACGCATATTAAAATCAGCGCTGCCAGCGAAACAGAACATCTTGCCCACAGCGGAAGCGCATTTGCCGCAAAGTTTATCCCGCCGCATAATAATGTCAAAAGTACCGTGGCAGCGGCAGAGCATTTTGAACCGTTCAGCTTTTCAGCAAAAACAACAAACAGTCCGCCTTTAACAAGTGACAAAATAGCTTTGGCAATCAACATTCGCTCACCCTCGCTGTTATATATTCGGATATTCGCTCGAGGAGCGCCTTTGCGCGGCGGCGCGAGAGCGGTATTATTTCACCGTTGTCTAGCTCGATATCAATACTGTTTACCGAGCGTATCTTTGAGATATTCACCACATAGCCGCGGCAGACCTCGAAAAATCCCTTGTCGGCAAAACGCCTTGCAAGCTCCGAAATACGAACGGAGCATAGTTGATACTCCCGACTTCCCGTTTTGAGATACACCTTTCTTCTCACGCAACAGAAACAGAAAATATTCTCTGCGGTGATTTTCAGCGTAGAGCGTTCCTCGCCGTTTATCGTGTTAAACAGCAGAAATTCCGGCTTGTGTGCCGCATAGTCCGTAAGCACGCGCTTTATTTCGGCTGCGATAGCATTGTCGCTGCTGTCTTTGGGGATAAATGCGTTTATTCGGTAGGGAATGGTATTGAACACCTCGGCACGGAACGAGGTAATAAATATCAGAAAAAATCCCGACTCCAACAGACGCAGCTTCTCCGCGAGCGCCTTTCCGTTTATCTCCGGCATATCTATATCCAGCATGACTATATCAAAGCCGTTTCCTTGCTCAAAGGCTTCTATCAGCCTGTTTCCGTCGGTGAACAGCGTTATTTCCGCGGAGCAGTTTGCTTCCGCAGCGGCGCGCTCGGTTAGCGGCTTAATCTTTTCTGAGATGTACTTCTCGTTGTCATCGCATATTGCAATTCGCATCGCGGATCACCCCTTTTGGTTATTCAGTTAAAGTATATCATATTGTCGGTTAAAAATCAATTGCCTTTGGGCACTCAGATATTACCATCGGGGAAGCCGCAGCCGTTCGGTCAAATCGCCGCGCCGTTGGGGAAAAGGTACTTGAATTTGCTGTATCGATATGGTATCATCACAGCGAAAGCGA
>CAMEPN010000081.1 GCA_945931735.1 uncultured Clostridia bacterium | reverse complement strand
CTGCTCGACGAGATAATGAAGGATATCGCCTCGGCGAACAATGGGGAGTTCACCCCGAATACCGACGATATCGGCGACGGCACGGGAAGCGGCTCGGGCGGAACGGGCGGTATCGGCTCGGACGGGAGCATTTCCGACAGCCTGTTTGAATACAAGCTGGTTATTCCGTCGCTCAATATTTACAGCAACGCGATGAGCATAGAAAAGGGCGGAACGGTCTTTATTGATATGCTCGCGCTCGCGCGGGAAGCGGGGCTTCAATTCAGCGTAAGCGGCGACGTTTATGTGTTCCGCGGGAACGATGTGCTTATAGAACTGACACCGGACAGCAATATCGCGTATGTCGGCGACAAGCTGTTCGCGCCGTCAGCCGAGCCGTATTTCAGCGGGGAAGTGCTGTACGCTCCGACAGACCTTGTTGCGGCGGGGCTTAAGCTGACCGTCGAAACGGAAAACGGAACAACGTTCATGCGTTAAGGAGGAGCGAGGAATTATGGGAAGCTATACTGCCATATCCGACGCGGGAAAAACGATAGTCGAGCTTCTTCGGAGAAAATGCGTCCCGCCGATAGAAAAGCCCGAGCTTATCGGGCTGTGCAGCCCCGACGACACGGGGAATTTCATGCTCGGCGTCTGCCTTTATGACATAGAAGAGCGCTCCGATATGAAAATGGGCAGGGACATCGTTATCGACGACACCCATGTGAAAAATCCCCCGTCCATGCTCGACCTGCATTATATGATATTCACCGCGCTGAAATCCGACATAGCGGTGCGCGCGGCGGACGAACAGAGGATACTCGGCAGCGTGTATCAGAAGCTTGCCGACAGCCGTATCATCTCCGACGGGCTTTCGGGCACGCTTGCCGACGGCGGCGAGAGCGTCAACATAACCTTTGAGAACAAGCCCTACGAGGATAAGATACGCATATGGACGGCGTATAATCTCCCGCCGAAGCAGTGCCTTTTCTACAAGGTCAGCGGGCTTGCGATCGAGTCCGAGATCGTCCGCGAAGTCAAGCGCGTCACCGACGCGGATATCAGCATAAGGCAGAGAGGGCAGAGAAGATGAGGATTTCGGTCAGCTTTGTTTTAAGAGTAGGGGGAGCGGAAAGCTTCTCCCCGCTGGAAAAGGCGGTCGTGACTAAGGACGGAGAGCGCGCCATGCACCGCGACGGCGGCTATTATGTGTTCATAACGCCGATGCGCGAGGGCGAGAGGATCTCCGTTTCAATGCAGGGCTATGCGCCGCGGGAGCTGTGCTGGGACGGAGGAAAAAGCGCCGCGGTCTATCTGCAGAGCAACAATATCCCGCCGACGGAGCTTACGCTGCTCGCCGCGGAACAGGCGAACAAGGGCGCGGAGAGTATAACCGTGGTAAGTCCCGCGGGGCAGCTCCCCGCAATGCTCGAGGGCTGCACGCTCCGCTGCGGAAAGCACAGCGCGGCGATAACCGGCTGGGACAGGGCTTCAGGCGTTGTAAGCGTTCCCCCGTTCGGAGGAAAGATATCGCAGGGGCAGTCGGTGACGGTCACTGCGGGAACAGAGTGAGGTAGCAGATGTCGCTTTTGGTAACAGCGGGAGCAATGTGCAGCTGCACGTTCGGGGCTGCCCCGTCGACGCTGAATATTACCCCCGAAAACAAGGTCATGGGCTGCTCGAAGCCCGCGGCGACCATAATGGACAATAAACCCAACGTAAACGTAATGCCGTTCGGAATGTGCAGCAGCATGGCAAATCCGCAGGTCGCGGCGGCAACCGCGGCGGCGCTCGGGGTGCTTACCCCGCAGCCGTGTATGCCGTCGACCGCCGCTCCGTGGGCGCCGGGCTGCCCGACTGTTATGATAGGGAACAAGCCTGCGCTTACCGACTCCTGCAAGCTGACTTGTATGTGGGGCGGGGTCATTTCGATAACCAACCCGGGGCAGGCGACGGTGAAGCTGCCGTAATAAGGCGGATAAATAAACTATGGAGGTGAGAAAATGCAGTATTTCACAAGCTCGGCGGAGCAGCTCAGCGCCTACGAGAAGCTTATCTCGGTCTATCTTTCGGAATATATCGAGCAGATAGTCCGCAATATGGCGGTGAGCGATACGCCGTATGAAAAGTACAAGGGGCTTGTCGTGTCGCTCGAGGAGGCGGAAAACGTATTTTCTCACCGCAGCTTTGTCCTTTCGGAGGAGGGAAAGCGCCGCGCGGCGGACATCTATTCCGACATCGAAAAGCTGTCGCGCGCTTCGGCGGAAAACGGCGTGGTGCTCCCTCTCGATCATATCTGCGCGGGCTTCGGCTTCGGAATGCTGGAGCGGTTCATCATCGCATTCGCCGCTATGCCGCTAATCAACACCGACTACGAAAAGACCTTTGGGTACATAAACGACAACGTAAAGCTTACCGCGCCGACGCTTGAGCTGGCGCTGGACATTTTCGCACATGGCGACTATTCCGCCGCGCCGAGGCTTTGCGATACAATGGTAAAATATCTGTTCGAGGAATGCCCCGAAAACCCGCTGCGCTCGCAGCTTAAGCTGCGGAGGTATTTCTCGGTGCTGCTGTCGACCGACAGATTTCCCGCAAACAGCGGCTCCACCAAGCTGCGCTCGCTGAAAAAAGCGGGGTATATCTGCTATAAGCAGCAGTACGACGAGATAACGGGGATAATGCGCTCGGGCAGGAGCATGGCGGTGTCCGTTGCGGGAAAAGCGGGCAGCGGCAGGAGCCATCTGCTCATGCAGTGCGCCGCGCTGACGGGTAATCCCGTGCTTTTCGTCGATATAAAGGAATACTCCGCGCTTTCCGACAAGGAAAAGGACGAAACCGACAAGGACATCATCTGCGCGCTGATAATGCGGCAGTGCTATTTCTGCGTGACAAATGTCCCCGAAAACTCCGCGGACACGTCGCTTAAGCGGCTGTGTACGAACGCCCTGCGCGCGGCGTCGCTTATTTTCCTTATCGGAGAACAGCTCTCCGCGCCCGACCTTGATATGACCGTGTATGACATAAAACTGCCCGAGCTTTCCGACGAGCAGCGCTATAACCTGTGGCGGGAGCAGGGCTTCGACGTTGATTTTCTGTGGGAGATCGCCGACAAATTCCGCTTCACGCCGAAGCAGATAAAGCAGGCGGCGTCCTCCGTAAGCGAGAGGATACGCCTCGGCGGGGAGCAGAACGAGCGCCTGTTCGACGAGTGCTGCGGCAGGCTGACCGAAAACTGCATGGGCGACAAGGCGCAGCTTATCGAGAGCAAATTCACGCTTGACGACCTCGTTCTTCCCGAGGAGGAAAAGCAGCTCCTGCGGGAGGCGTGCGCCCATGTGAAATACCGCCATGTCGTGTACAATAAATGGAACTTCGGCAGCAGGCTCGCCTATGGCAGGGGGCTTACCGTGCTGTTCGCAGGCCCTCCCGGAACGGGCAAGACTATGGCGGCTACCATTGTTGCGAGGGAGCTTGGGATTCCCGCATACCGCGTGGATATTTCGCAGGTGATGTCGAAATACATCGGCGAAACGGAAAAGAGCCTCGGGGAGATATTCGACATCGCGCAGCAGAGCAACGCGATACTGTTCTTCGACGAAACGGACGCGCTGTTCGGAAAGCGCTCCGAGATAAAGGACAGCCACGACAAGTACGCCAACGTTGAAACGTCGTTCCTGCTGCAAAAGCTGGAGAGCTTCGACGGGGTCGTGCTGATGTCGACGAACCTGCTTCAGAACATCGACAGCGCGTTCATGCGCCGCATAAGCTACGTCATCAATTTCCCGTTCCCCGACGAGGGGCGCAGGCTGGAGCTTTGGAAGAAGATGTTCCCGCCCGAGATGCCTGTCGACGAGGGTATAGATTTCGAGTACCTCGCCCGTCAGTTCGAGCTTTCGGGCGCGGTGATAAAGAATACGGTAATGTCTGCCGCTTTCCTTGCGGCGGAGGAGGACGCTCCCGTGAATATGTCGCATATTCTGCGGGCGGTCAGAAAGCAGCTTTCCAAGCAGGGCAGGCTGCTGGTCAAGGAAGACTTCGGAAAATATTCAATGTTTCTGTGAGGTGAGATTTCGTGGGTGATAAATCCGCAGCTGAGGTGCGTAAGGAAGCCAATGATGAGCAGCGACGCAACAATGAGGAAAACGCGCGGCTGTCGTCGGAAAACGCCGAGATCGAGAGCAATCTCGAGCAGCTCAAGGCGATAAAGTCTGAGTCCGACTCAAAGGAGCGCAAGGGCAAGAAAATGGGCATTTTCAAGCGCATTATCAGCTTCTTTAAGTTCAACAGCAGATATAAAAAGGGCGACATGACGACCGGTGCGAACAAGCAGCGCTCCGACAACGGATACGAGAATTTCCTGCTGGCGAAGCTTTCGTTTCAGTCGGGCGGAAACTCCTATCAGGCGCAGGAGGGCGCGAGCATAACCATGTCCTCCGAAGCGCCGAAGGAAGCGGATATTTCGGAGGCATCTCTCGACAGAATGAAGACCGACAGCGGCGAAATCGTCAACGAGGCTGCCGTTAATTTCATCGAATACAGGAAAGCTCTGCGCCTTCTTAACCCCAAGGCTACGTTTAAAAGGGGACTTTTCAGCAACAAGGCGACTGCCGACTACACCTCCGAAAAAGCGCAGCTTAATTTCATGGGCGATTTCCGCGATCTTTCCGTCGACGGCGGAGTGTTTCATTTACAGCACGAGTATGTTTCCGACACGGATAAATTCGGCGAGATAGCGTCGATGGACTTCAAATACAACAACGAAACCAATGTCAAAACGGGGCTTTTCTTCGTGAGCGACGGCGCGGGCGACGTTACAACGAATTTTTCGGGGACAGCTGTCGATATAACGGGCAGAGGATTCTCAATGAATTTGAAGAATATTATGTCCGAGGGGAGGATCGTTTCCGCAAATACGGCTCATGTTGAGCTTCCGATAGGGATTTTCGGCAAGAAAAGCTTTGATATGAGCGGAAACATCGCGCTCGACGACAGCGGTATCATTCCCGAAACGGAACCGGTGCCTTTCGACAAGAAAAACGTTGAGGAATTTAACAAGCTGTTTCAGACCGAATCGGCTTCCGCCGTGCTCAAAAAGGGCGAGGACGGCGCTCCCGTCATGGGGATTGAGCTGGGTAAATGGTGTTTTGGCTTCAAAAAGACCCCGATAGAGCTGCGCAAGGAGGGCGGCGCTACCTCTGCGGAATTTGACGCGCAGGGCAGGCTGAGCGTACCCTGTCCGGGAAACCTCGGATACCGCCTTACGCTTTTCGGAAAGCAATATTTGATGGACGCAGTCGACGCCTCGACGTCTATCCTGCTTTCCGACAGGTCGCTTGAGGTCGCTTTTCAGGGGCAGGACATCGAGCTTTTCGGCAAGACCTTTAAGGACGCTGTGATAACCGCGGGACTGAGCGCGGACGGAGAAAATCACCTTGCCGTGACCGCAAAGGAAGCGGTAGTTCAGGACAGCGATGAGGGCAGAATATTCCTCAAGGATATCAAGGCGGACATTTCGCAAAGCGGGATCGTTGTCAATAACGCCGAAGCCGAGATATCCGGCACGATAGGCGAGATGGAGATAGAAAAGCTAGAGGGCAGGGTGAACGAGCTTTCTCTCTCAAAACAGGGCGTTGAGTTCCAGAACCTTGTTCTTCACGGCGAAAATATCAAAAACGACGCGTTCTCTATCGACGCGGCGACAGTCGCTGCTGCGCGGACTGCAAAGGAAGGGTTTATCCTCTTTGCGCTCTTCAACAACCTTAATATGGACTATTCCGGCGGAGATGAGGACGGCATCGAATATAATATCATGACGGAAGATCTGAAAGGATTTTTTACGTTTGAAAACATGACTCCGTCTATCGAAACAAAGGGCAAGCTCAAGGTGCGCGTTCAGGATATGCTCAATTTCGACGCGGAGGATCTGTCCTACGTCGACAAGACTATCAAGGCGACAAATGTTTTCGCGAGCCTTTACGGGCTAGAGGACGGAATTAATTTCAAGGATATAATAAAGGCGTCCGCTATTGATTTCCACGGCAAAAATCTCGAGATATCAAAAAATGGTCTGCTGGGCAAGGACGGGCTTCTCAAGGTAACGCTCGAGGAGCTGAGCGTGCTGGATACCGAGCTTGGCGACGCCGAGCTTGAAATAACCGAAACGGGCGCAAAGGCTTCCATATCCGAGATACCCGAAAACGAGATACCGATTTTTCAGGAGGGCACCGTGTTCTTCGGCGGCGGCATAGGCATTTCGATAGAAAGCGAGGGCGGGAAAAAGAAGATATCCCCCGTCACCGATGACCTCGAGGTCGACATAAATTTCCCGGGCATCGAGCTTCACGCGGAGAAATTTACCTCCACGGAGGCAATCCCGTTCCAGATAGGAGAAGTGTCTGCGTCATTCCCGAAGCTGCCGGGCGTTCTCGGCGATCTGGAGATGACGGCAAGCGAGCTTGCGCTCAACGCCGACAAGAGCATTACCTTTTCCGAGCTGTCCTGCAAATATAATAAGATGGTAGACATAATTGACGGATTTCTTTCTGTCGGGAACCCGACTATCGGCGTTCTGGGGGATTTCGACGGCTTTACGCTCGGCGGCGAGGTGAGCATCACGTCGAAGTATTTCAAGGGCGGCGGTTCAGCGAAGGTGCAGTTCAAAAAGGACAAAAATTTCATA
This sequence comes from uncultured Clostridia bacterium, assembly GCA_945931735.1. Lineage (GTDB taxonomy): Bacteria > Bacillota > Clostridia > Oscillospirales > Ruminococcaceae > CAG-115. The sequence continues at coordinate 1,032 of CAMEPN010000081.1, read as the reverse complement.
CCGGTCATCAGCGAGCTTGGCGATCTTGAGGCAACTATCCCGAAGCTTGCCTCGGCGAAAATCGAATCCATGGAGTTTGACGACAGCTCTGCCGACGAAAAGCTCGTCAAGCTGAAGAATCTGTCGCTCGAGGGCTATAAAAAGGACAAGGACTCTGAGGACGATTCGGACGACACATTCTTCGACAAGCTCTGCGGAATGGCAGAAAATCTCAAGGTGTCCCTTTCGGAAGCGACCTACAACCTCGCGACGAAGAAATTTGATTATGACAAGGAAAACCTTATCTTCCACGGAACGAAGTTCTCCGTCAAGGTGACAGACGACCTGTCCGCAACGTTAGACGTCGACAAGAAGAGCGTTACTGTCGAATACGGCGTAAAAATTCCGAAATCCAACTTCCCGAATAAGAGCGATATCACCGCGAAGAATATTCCTCATCAGGTAGAGCTTGGCGCGGAGATAACGCCGATACCGTTCGTGGGATTCGGCGGAGATATTTTCGCGGGCGCGTTCCTTAAGGCAAACGCAACCGCAACGCTCGAAGCGGACACCAAGGATAAGATACTCAAGACCAACGGCAAGATAGACGCGGAGGCAGTCGCGGGCATAGGGCTTGAGGCTTACCTCATGCTGGGTATGTCCAAGATGTTCAATGTCAAGGCAGGACTGCGCGGTACGCTGCTCGGCGATATCAAGGGTGAGCTTGAGGGCGGTATCGGCTTTACCTACGGCGACAAGGGGCTGGGTATTTCCAAGGAGCCGGATAACACAAAGTTTGCGTTTGATTTCAAGGCGGATCTTATCGCAAAGCTTGACGCATTTGTAAAGGCGCAGCTTTTCGGGCTTATCAACACCGATCTGTATACGTTCAATCTTAAGACCTTCAACCTCGCGAGCGCGCAGATAAGCGGCAACGCGTCCTACGACAGCGAGGGCAACTGGCTGTTCGACAAATCCTTTACGTTCAAGAGCGATTTCACCAAAAACGCGTTCGACCCGAACAACAAGGATTCCATCGTGTCCATCACGAAA
>CAMEPN010000080.1 GCA_945931735.1 uncultured Clostridia bacterium | reverse complement strand
CGAAATGCAGGATATGACATTGATTACTCAACGCTCAATTCCGACCTGCTGATGATAGGCAGTATTCAGGCGGCTTCGGGCGTCATGGATACGCTTATGCAGTTTTTTGAAGAGAATATAATAAGCCGCTGACTTGCGAGGTCGGCGGCTTATTTATATTTACGGAACTTCAGAAAACCAGTTAGAAAAAGAAATGTAGATCATATATAATTCTACATAAGTGCTGAAACAGTACTCTGCAATCATCCAAAGGACACATCCATACCCAATAAGCGCATCCCAGATAAGATTAACACAATAATGATATACAGCGGCACGCTCCACGGTTGGTTTATTATTGTATACTTATACTATTTCCAACCTATCACCCAGCCTGCTGAGAAGCTCATTGCTTATCGTTCCGGCGGATTTGGCGGCTTCGGGAGCAGAAGCAGAACTACCAGCCTCCGCAGAGATGATGGCCACAATATCTCCGACCCTTACATTTTCAATATCGGTGATGTCCACCGCAAGCTGATCCATGCACACAAGCCCGATGATTGGTGCAGTCTTTCCGTTGATTTCAACCTTGCCGTTTCCGCAGGACAGACTTCTCGGAACACCGTCAGCATAGCCCACAGAAAGTATCGCAATAACGCTATCCCGCTGTGCAGTGAACTGCCTGCCGTAGCCGACAGTTTCGCCGCTCGGAATGCTCCTTATCAGCGCAATCCTTGTTTTGAGCGACAGTACCGGGCGAAGCTCAAGCGGGTGCTTTTCATCCGAAGACAAGCTACTGCGGACTCCGTACAGCGCTATTCCTGCCCGGACATAATCGCATTTGAGCTCCGGGTAATTCAGCAGCCCGTAGCTGCTCTGAACATGAACCTTTCCCGGATTTATTCCGTCGCTTTCCAGTATGCTTAATGCGCTGTAAAATCGGCTTATCTGTTTCTGGGTGAAATCAACGTTCTCCGGCTTCAGCGAATCGCAGCAGCACAAATGCGTGAAGATACCGCATACATTGAGGTGTTTCATGGAGAAAACTCTCTCGATATCCTGTATATTCTGTGCGTCTATTCCCAGACGATGCATTCCGGTGTCCAGCTTGATGTGAGCGGACACCTTAATATTCTGGGTTTCCAGCACCTCTGCATAGTTCAGGTCAATTATGGTCTGAATAAGACACCAGCGTTTCAGTTCCTTAGCACGATACGGCGTGGTATAGCCGAGTATCAATATCTCTCCGGTAATGCCGTATTTCCGCAATGCGATACCCTCGTCAATAGTTGCAACGGCAAAGGCTGTCACTCCGGCTCTTTCAAGAATTCCAGCGGTCTGCAATGCTCCGTGTCCGTATGCCTGCGCCTTAACCACCGCCATAAGCCGGCAGCCCGGCGGCATTGCACTCTGGAGTACATCGGCATTGTGCCGGAGATTATCCGAGTTGATTTCAAGCCACGCTCTGCCCGTTTTATCGGAAGTGACGGACGATTTGTGCAACCTTTCAGATACAGCGGCGGCGAAAACAGCGATAATCCCCGAGCCAACGCATACCGTAATAAAATGACCCATGCTGTTTTCGATAAGAAGCTTCTCCATGTGAATCAGCCTTGCCGCAAACCTCACAGCAATTATTACCAGTGGGTGAATAATATAAACAATAAGAGATACCAAACGAAGCCTTGCCATTCTTTGCCCACGCAACGAGCCTAATGCTCCGAACAGGAAATACATACAAACCGGCAGGAACAGGTACATACTGTCATGCCGCTGAACCTGCCAGAACCGTAGCAGCATTCCCTCCGCCAGCAAAAACGCCGCCGAAGTCGCCAGGCCAATTATACTGTAGCGCAAAGGACGTGGTTTCTTTTCTGCGATATAACCACCCAGCACCATAAACAGCGGCGCAAAGAACAGCCCGTTTCTTGTGTATTCCATTATCTGAAACAATGCCTCATAAAACGGATTTCCTGCAAAGCAGCCATAGTAGCTGTCGCCGCCTAGACCAACAAGGTACAGCGCCCCGGTCAGAATAAATGCGCCTCTAAAACCCAGAGTTCGTACCGCCGCCCATGCGACAGCCGCACCCAGCATTGCCGCCGGGAGATACCAAAGGTGGTAAAATGTTCCGTCAAATATCAGGTCTTGAATAAGTTTGGGCAAGACGTCGGGAGCGGCGAAATACCCATTGTAAATGTTTACCGGAATGTAAAGGAGTATTCCTGCGGCATAGATAATCGCCGTTCTTTTGAGGAATGTTCTGAGCCTGTCCGCATTTTCGGCGTATCTTGTAATCAAGAAAAATCCCGATGTCATGAAGAAAAACGGAACGGCTGTCCGTGCGATTATCCTTGTCAGAACAAAGTCCGCTGTTTCGCTGAATGAAAGCAGCGGTGAGGTGTGAATTGCCACCACTAGAAACGCAGCGACCGCTCTGAAAACGTCAATTCCGGGGTAGGAGCTTTCGCTGTTTTCACGCATTTTTATACCCCCATAGAGTGACAACAAAGCCGTCCGTGTTATTGCCGGAAACCTGACAAACTGCGTTGTTGACCGATATTTCTGTTTCCGCCGGAGCATAGAGTATCTCTGCTGCTATTCCTTTGTGACTGTAACGCAGCGGACATTCCTGCCGGAATGTTTTTATGTATTCCGTGTATTCCTCAAGGGTGAATTCCTTTTCGGCAATTATCATTGAGTGCGGAAAGCCAACATAACGGAAATGCCACGGCTCATGGGCAATTCCGGTGATATTCTCCTTCCCGGCAGGGTAACGCTCGATAAATCCAAACTCAGGAGCGGCTTTGCGGAATTCTTCGCAGATACCGCTGTATGGGAAATCCGGGCGGATAAAATCAATATTGTCAGTGTTTAGCGCAAGGTCTATCGCAAGCCCGGTCTGGTGCTCGCTGTGGTCGGGTAGTGCAACATATTTCTGCGTGAAATCAGACCCGTTTTGTTTCAGCGAATTCTCATAAATCGCTGTCTGCTCTGCTTTGGAGCGATATCCGCTTACCGGGACTATCATGTTTCCTGCACCGATTTCATCAAGAATAAGCTGTAACTGCTCCACTGCACAGCGTTCCATAGTTATTTCGGCAAATCCCCTTACGGCAGGAGCAAGGTCAGTGGGAGTGCTCCGGAGCGGATATTCTGCATTCACAAGAATAAGGCTTCCTGTGTATATTTCGTTTCGTTCAAGAACAACGGTTTTCATTTCAGATATTCCCCGATAAGCCTGTCCAGCATATCCGCAAACGACAGCCCTATTCCTTTCATCATGCTTGGAAAGCGGCTGTGCGCCGTAAAGCCGGGGATAGTGTTCACCTCGTTGAATACTATCCTTTTTTCGGGTGTGTAGAACATATCCACCCTAGCGAAGCCGGAGCAGCCAAGAGTGCGGTATATCAGCTTTGCCGTTTTCTGTATACGTTCTTCCTCGGCGGGAGTAATCCTTGCCGGCATATAAATACGGGAGGTTTTCAGCGTATATTTCTCGGTGTAATCAAAAAATCCTCCGGACAGCTCTATTTCGTCAACTCTGCCCACAGTAAGATTGTCTGTTCCCATGACCGCACAACCCACCTCGAAGCCGTCAATATTCTCCTCAACAACGACCTCGTTGTCATGCTTAAATGCGGAAATCACAGCCCTTTGCAGCTCATCTTCTGAATGCACCTTGCTGATACCAAAGGACGAACCGGAACGCACAGGCTTCACGAAAAGCGGAAAGTGAAATTTCGCCATGACATCATGTAAAGTCGCGTCCATGCTACTGCGGGTGAATGTCAGTGATTCCGGAACTGCTATCCCAGAGGCGGAAACAAGCCGGTGCGCCCTCGTTTTGTCCATGCACAGCGCAGAGGAAAGCACACCGCAGCCGACAACGGGAATTCCCGAAAGCTGAAAAAGCCCCTGCACCGAACCGTCCTCGCCGTTTTTTCCATGAAGCACCGGGAACGCAATATCAACGCCGACATTCCGTATTTTTTCGCCGTGGAACTCAATAAATCCTCCTGCACCTCTGTTTGCCGGAAATACTGCCGGGAACAGATATTCGATGTCCTCCCACCATGAATTATCGGCAATTCGTGCGTATTCCCCGGTGTAGTGAAACCACTTACCCTCCCTCGTTATTCCTACCGGAATGACCTCGTATTTCTCTGCGCTGAGATTTTCCAGCACCGAATAGGCAGATTGCAGCGATACCTCATATTCTGTCGAACAGCCGCCGAAAATTACTGCTATTTTTGATTTTTTCATATATTTTCCCTCTTTCCGGGCAGAAAAAATTGCCCCTGATACCTTTATTGTATCAGAAGCAGTGATGATATTTTTTTGCATTCTCTGTCGGAAATCATAATTTTTCCTATGGAATTTCTTACAGTTTTCCTACAAAACCGGGATTGTTACTGTAAACTCTATCAGCTCGTTTTCGCTTTTTGCGGTAATGCTGCCACCGTGAAGCTCGGTTATCTGCTTTGCTATTGCAAGCCCCAGACCTGCGCCGCCGCTATTCGTGCCTCTTGAGGGGTCAAGCCGGAAGAACTGCTCGAACAGGCGTTCCAACTTTTCCAGCGGTATTGTATCGCCGTGATTTACAAAACGCACAACCGTGGTGTCGGACTGCTCGGCAGTAATGCTTATCTCGCTGCCCTCGAAGCTGTAAAACACCGCATTCCGCAGCAGATTATCGAACACACGCTGGAGTTTGTTCACATCGCATTTCAGCATAATGTCCGGCGCGGCGGTGAGAGTGCAGTGAAGCTGCTTTTCGTTCAGCATAGGCTGGAACTCAAAGACAAGCTGTTCCAGCATACGGGTGAGATTTATGCGGCTGAACTGAAGTTCAATATTCGACAGATTGAACCGGGTTATCTCGAAAAACTCGTTGATAAGCTCCTCCAGACGCTCCGCCTTATCAAGGGATATGGAAAGGTACTTTTCCCGAAGTTCCGGAGATATTTCCTGCTCGTCCCGCAGCAGCGTGAGATATCCTATGACCGAGGTGAGCGGTGTTTTCAGGTCATGGGCGAGGTACACGATAAGGTCGTTTTTGCGCTGCTCGTTTTCTTTAGCGACCTGTGCGTTATGGAGCGAGGTTTCCCGGGCGCGGTTAAGCTCGTCCTGTACGCTTTTGAGCTTGTCCGACAGGATTATCTGTTCATCTGCGGGATTAGCAAGACTTTCTGATGCAGAAATTACCTCGTCAAGATACCGCAGGGGGCGGCTCATGAAGAAATAAGTTATTATTCCCCAGCCGGCAATAAACGGAACGGCGAGGAAGAATACCAAAAATCTCTGCACGAATTTAAGGAACTGGTACACCGGGTCATCATACTGCCAGTAGAACTGTCTTACAAACCAGTACGCTGCGGCGAAAAGCGCGAAAAAAGCCACAGTAAATATCACCAGCGCCAGAATGTACTGAACAAAGATACCGCGGGTCAGCTTAGTTCTTCTGCTTGATTTATTCAATTGTATAGCCTACCCCCCACACGGTTTTTATGAATTTCGGGCTGCGAGCCGGCTCGTGAAGTTTTTCGCGGAGCCTGCCAATATGCGCCATTACGGTGTTGTTGCTGTTGAGGTATTTTTCGCCCCAGACCGCTTCAAACAGTTCCTCCGACGGAACAACTCTACCCTGATTATCGCATAGATACCACAGAACGGAGAATTCCAGCGGGGTGAGGGTGACTTCTTTGCCGTAGAGAGTGCATTTGTGGCTGTCGCGGTTTATGTACAGTCCACGGATATCGTACTCGTTTTTCTGCTCCTGCGGCAAGGGGTTGTTGTAATTCCGGCAGCGACGAAGCTGGGTCTTTACCCTTGCGACCACCTCCAGCGGATTGAACGGCTTGGTTATATAATCGTCTGCGCCAATGGTGAGGCCCATTATCTTGTCGCCGGATTCTACCTTTGCTGTCAGCATTATCACAGGATAAAAGTGTTTTTCCCGTATCTTCCGGCAGATGTGAAAGCCGTCAATATCCGGCAGCATGACGTCCAGAATCGCAAGGTCGGGTTCGCTGTTTTCAAGGTATTTCAGAGCGTCCGTGCCGTTGTAGAATTTCCGGACTGCGTAGCCATCGTTTGTGAGGTAGACCTCAATAAGGTCGGCGATCTCTTTTTCATCGTCTACTACGAGTATTGTTCCGTTCATTTTGTCACTTCCAGCAATTGATTATAGTTTGTTCATGGTATCATCGGCTTTATCAAATCCTATAGTAATGCCACAGTTGTTCACCTTATTCTTCCGTTTGAGTTTTTGCTTTTATGTGATAGCTTATACCACGCTCCTCGCAGAAGGTAATGACTTCCTCTGCACATTCATTGTAAAAATGCTTATTCTCCTTATATTCAGTGACCGTCTTGCTGTAGTTTGTCCTGCCAAAAATAATCTTATCAACAAAGCTGACTGCCTCAAGAATCTCTCCAAGGCTTTGATTTATCAAATTCGGTGTAGGATAAGGCTCAATGCTTACCCATGTCTTACAGCCCGCTTCGTGAAGGGATTTTAGTGCAGCGAGCCTGTCAGCATATGATGCTGCCCCGGGTTCTGTCTTTTTACGATAATCCTCATCGAGAGAAATCAGCGTAATTCCGTATTCGTTCTCACTATATAAGTCCTTCAGCTCAATCGGCAGCAATCCTTTTGTGAGAATGCAGCATTTTATATGATCCTCATTTAATCTTCGTATAGCTGCAATGCTCATATCTTGAATCTCGGGGTATCCATACATGAATGGGTCAGTGGTAAAGCAAAGCTGAACAGACTGTATCTTATCTTTCAACCTAGGGATTTCTTTCTCTAGCAGTTCAAGAGTATTGGACACAAGAAACGGGCTGCGCCACTCTTCGTATGTCTTGACCTGACCGAATCGCTTTTTAAGCAAAAAGGCATAGCACGGATATTTGCAGCCGTGCGAACAGCCGAGCACATGATTCATCGTATAGTCTCCGTACTCAACACCAGTCTGGTAGAGCATACTCTTTCTTTCTATGTATCCTGCCACCTTCATCATTTCACCCACTTTACTGATACAGTATGACCATGACCCTCTGCCATAAAGTTCGTGGGTCGTTGAGTCTTTTCAGAAAAAGCCGGATTTCTCTTTACCGCAAGACGCCCCTCTTTTTCTAATGCCTTGAGTACATTTGCAATATCTCCAGACTTGCATATTGCACCGTACTTCACATAGAACATTGCCTCTGCCTCGGTAAGTGGAGTCCATGTGCCGTACTGTGTAAAGTGATCAATAACTCGTTCTCTTAATGTAGATTCATCTATAGACTGGTTATTGAAATCGTCTTGGAAAAGAGACAACTGCCCACCGCTTTGAATATCTTTCAATAGTTCCCAGCGATTACATATATTATTGGCCATCAAAACACATCCACTTGGATGATTTGTCGCATGAATCATTCTGTACTTCGGATGCTGATTCTGATGAATACGAATCGGCATATTCAAAACATATGTATAGCTTTGACTCAACCGCAGGCAGTATTGCTCAGAGAAGTTTTCTTCAGCTTCGTAGCCGTTAATCTTGCCACTCAAGTATTGTTCTATAATTGATTTCCAGTAATCTCCACCAGCAATTTGATTTAATGCTTCTACGGAATTATCTGATGTATCCAGCTTGGTAGTATCATATTCAACAAGATCATCAAAAAAATTATCATCGTCCATTTTGAACTGTTGTCCCATAACT
>CAMEPN010000079.1 GCA_945931735.1 uncultured Clostridia bacterium | reverse complement strand
ATGGACAAGGAGCTGTCGCAGAAGCTTAAGCTCGGAAAGAGCGTGACCGTAAGCATGGGCTACGGCAAGGAGCTTACCGAGGTGTTTATCGGGCACGTCGACTCGGTACGGGCGGAATACGTCGCGGACATGGGCTTTTCAATAACCGTGACCTGCCTTGACGGCAAGGGCATGATGATGAACAGCTTCCGCTCGGAGATAAAGACCAACCGAAAAAAATACAGCGACGCGGTAAAGGACACGCTCGCGCTGTACAGCAGCTTTATCACCTCGTCGAAGATAACCGCCTCGCCGGAGCTTACGCTGCCGTTTTCGCAGCTCAACGAGAGCGATTACGATTTCGTGGTAAGGCTTGCGAAGCGGCTGAATTACAGCTTCTACATACTTCTCGGAAAGGCGTATTTCGTTCCGTTCGGCGAGGACAGGACGTCGCTTGTGCAGATAACCCCAAAGACGCATATTTTCGGCTTCTCTATGGAAACGGGGCTGCGCAGGCGGTTTTCAAAGGTCGTCGTCGTGAACAACGACGAGCAGGACGAGAAAAAGCAGATAAAAAGCGAGGTTTCCTCGGTCAACGGGCTTGAGAGCGGAAGCAGCTCGAGCGCGGCGGCGAACAGCGCCATCACCGACAATATGGTAAAGACCATCGTGGACGTTTCCGCCTCGACGGGGGAAATAGCGAAGTCGCTTGCGCAGGCGGAGCTTGACCGCCGCTCGTATGACTCGGTAGAGGGCGAGGTCGAGATAAACGGTCTGCCCGAGATGATACCGGGCGTGTTCGCGGAGCTTAGCGGCTTCGGCAGCAGCTTCGAGAAATCCTATTATATCAAAAAGGTGACGCACAGGCTATCGCAGGAGCGCTTCACCACTCAGCTCGAGCTTGGGGGTAACGGAATATGAGCCTGCTTGAATATCTTGAGGACGGAACAGAGGACAAGAAGCAGCTTTACTACGGTGTCTGTCCCGCGGTCGTGACCAACATAAACGACCCCGAAAAGCTCGGCAGGGTAAAGGTCAAGCTGCTCAACCTCGACATACCCGACTACGAAACGGATTTTATCCGCGTCTGCACGCCGATGAGCGGCGCGGAGTGGGGTATGCTGTTCTTCCCGAATGTCGGCGACGAGGTTCTGGTGTCATTCGCGGGCGGGGACATAACGCGCGGATATGTTATCGGCTCGCTCTGGAACAAGAATTTCAAGCCACCGGTCGAGATAACGGAGGACAACACAATCCGCACGGTGCAGACGAAATACGGCCACAAGCTGGTGTTCGACGACACAGACGGCAAGGAGCATATCGACATAGTTACGAAAAACGGGCTTATCGTGTCGCTCAGCGACGAGAAAAACTGCGTCACTATCTCCGACAAGGACAAGAAGAACATAATAAAAATGGACGCAGAGAACGGCGCGATAACGATACAGGCGGAGAAAAAGGTGTCGCTCAGCGCGGGGTCTACCAAGATACTCATGGAGGACAGCGGAAATCTCACCATGAGCAGCGACAGCTCCGCGAAGCTGAAATCCTCTAAAGTAACGATAAACGGCGACAGCACCGAGGTAAAGGCGGGCGGCTCGCTCAACATAAGCTCCGACGGGCAGACCTCGGTAAAAGGCTCGATAGTTAAGGTGAACTGATAAAATATTCGGGAAAGGCGGTGACGAGCGGCAGTGTTTGATATAATATTCCGGCGTATCGAGGGCGTTATAAAAAGCTCGCTCAGCCGTCTTTCGGTCAAGTTTGCGAAGATAAAGCGGCTGCCGCTCGAGATCGCAAAGAAAGCCAAGGACCTGCTCAAGGACATCGTAAACTTCATCGTAAAGAAGCCGTCCGAGCTTTCGGATTACATAAAGATAGGCGGCTCGTACGTCGCGAAGCGCGCGCTGCTGGCGGGGATACTGCTTACGGCGGCGGTGGTTCTGGCGATAATCTGGTTCGCGGTGCCGTTCCTCAACAAAACATTCTTCACAACGCGCCTCGTTGTCAACACGCCGGAGTTCCACACCGCGACCGGCAAGGCGGAGGTATACACCGCAGACGGTTCGCTGCTCTATGCCGGCGAAATGAAGGACGGCAGGGCGTGCGGCGACGGAAAGCTTTACAGCAGCGGCGTAATGGTTTATCAGGGTCAGTTTGACGACAACGAATACAACGGCACGGGAAAACTGTACGACGAATACGGCGGGCTGGTTTATTCGGGCGGATTTGCCGACAGCCTGTACAGCGGCGCGGGCACCGAATATTACAGCAACGGAAAGGTCAAGGTCAGCGGCACCTACGTTTCGGGAATGCTTGAGGGCGAGGCTTCGCTCTATTCCGACACGGGCGAGCTGATGTACAGCGGCGGGTTCGGCTCGGGGCAGTTCAACGGCAAGGGCGAGCTTTACGACGACGGAAAGCTTGTCTACAAGGGCGACTTCGTAAACGGCGAGAGAACGGGCGAGGGCACGCTTTACAGCAACGGAGAAAAGGTGTATTCGGGCGGCTTCCTTGCCGGAAAATACAGCGGCAGCGGCATTCTTTACCGCTACAAGACGGATATGCGGCTGGAGGGCGTTTTCGAGGACGGACAGGCGAACGGAAGCGCTGATATCTATTCCGCGGACGGCGAGCTTCTTTACAGCGGCGAGATGTCGCGCGGGGAGATAGCGTACCTTTCCTACGCCGCGGCAGACAGGCAGCAGGTTGAGCAGTGCTTCACGGAGAACGCGGTGACGCGCGAGCTTGGCGGCAAATATATCGTGCATTATTCAAAGCTCGGCGTCGGGTTTATCTTCGGCGCGGACGGAAAGACCGACCGCCTTATAATCACGGGCGAGCCGCAGCTTCTGAACGCATATGTCGGCGCGGAGCAGGGCGGCTATGCCGTTCCGGACGGCGCGGTGAAATACAGCGAATATGATTTCATTCCCGAGGAATTTGACATAAAGCAGCTCAGCTACTGCGGCATAAGGCCGCCGGAGCTTCTCGAGGTCGCGAAATACATTAAAGACAATGTGTTCGTCAAGCTTTATTACAGCGGCGGCAGGGTGCTGTTCTATGAAGTCGGGATAGTTTAACGCGGGGAGGTGCTGCATGAAATTCGGAAAGATTATCAGACGGGCGGTAAGCCTTCTTATGTGCGCGGTCATTCTGGCGGGAACGGTCGGGACGGAAGCGTTCGCGGCGCCCTCGGAAAAGACCTTTACGCTCGAGCAGGCGGTGTCGCTGACCCTTAAAAACAGCGACAAGCTCCGCGGGATAACCGTAAGCAAGATCAAAAAGCAGATACAGCTCAGGCAGGCGTATTCCGCGATAGCGGACACACGCCGCAACGAAAGCACGATAAGGTTTTCGCTGCTGTTCAACATAAAATTCCCCGAAAAGCATGGTATGCCGAAGGAGATAGAGCTGCTGACAAAGGTGCCGGACATTCAGAGCGAGATAAAGCTGCTCAATATGGAGTACAACGACGCGATACTGTCCGAAACGGCGAGCTGCGAGCAGCAGTACTACACCGTGGTTTACAAGGCATATGAGATAACCTATTACGAAAACCTGCTCAAACAGGCGCAGGAGGGTCTTGACACCATCAAGAAAAACTACGCCAAGGGCGAGGCGAAGAAAAGCGACGTCGAGTACATGGAAAAGCAGGTGAGCGACGCGGAGTCCTCGCTTAAAAAGGCAAAGACCTCGTATGAATCGGCGAAGAAGAAGCTGTCAAGCATAGTCGGCGTTGACGTTACAAAGGGATATATTTTCAAATGCAAGCTCCCGACGGTAAGCCTTACGACCGCCGACCTTAAGAAGATACAGAGCTACGCGGAGTCCAACGACTACACCTACCAAAAGGCGGTCGAGCAGAAAAACGCCGCCGAGAGCCGCACCGAAACGGTCAAGAGCGTTTATTCGGGAAGATACGGCAGCGATGCGGCGAACGTCATGAGCTACATAAATTCCTGCAAGGCTCGCGGCGAGCAGATAGACTACGAGGTATTCATCAAGAAGTACAACCGGTTCCTCGACAAGATAGAGGAGCCGTGGAAAGGCTCGTATAAAATATGGCTGATATTCTTCACGATTTACATTCCTAAGGAATGGTTCAAGGGCACCTATTCCGGCGAGCGCTATCTTGAGGACGAGCGTTATGCGCTGTTCGTGAGCCTTACCGAGCTTGACGAGGCGGAGCAGCAGCGCGAGGCGGCGCTTAACGAGCTTATGAACTCCCTGAGCGACGGCTTCGACGCGCTTCTCGAATCAAAGGCGGCATACTCCAACGCGACGAGCTACCTCTCGAAAATGCAGAAGGACTACGCCGACGCGCTTAAGGACAACATGGCGGGTCTTGTTGAATACACTGACCTTTATGACAAGAAAATAGCGCTTATGGAGCAGCAGAAGAGCATTTACGAAATGCGAATCGACTTTGCGAAGAGCATTTCCTCCTACAACCGTCAGAGCGCAAACTACATTGCCGACAAGGTGCTCGGGACGGGCGGCGCGCAGCTTATCAATGTCGAGGACGGCATTTCCACGGGAGATATGACGGACGACAGCGTTCCGTCGTGGTATGTCAACGTTCTCGGCTCGACCTACAAATGCGAGTTCGGCGTCAAGATACCCGAGAGCTACGACGTGACGCATTACGAGCTTTGCACCGATTCGGGCGTTAAGATAGGCGCAAGGACCGAGATAGGGAAGACTATCACCTCGATAAGCACGGTTTATTCCGACACCTCGCTGCTTACGGTGAAATTCTACAAGGACAGCGAGCTTAAATACACCGCCGTGTTCGACGGTATGCAGTATTACGGCACGCTTGATATGCAGCCCGCAAAGGGCGGCACGCAGAAGCTTATCGCGGGGACATGGAGCGTTTCGCAGAGCGGAATGAAGTCAACGTTCGGCGTGACCTCGGAGATGTTCGCGTTCGACCGCTTCGAGCTGTATTACGGGGACAAAATGCTCGGCGAGGGCACCGATAAGGAGGGCTTCGCTCATTTAAGCTCCACATTCGCGGATATATCGGGCTTCACCGTAAAGCTGTATCAGGGCACAGAGGAAATGGCGGAGCTTACTCCGATCATTAATTCCGAGGGAGAAAAACTGCTCGTTTATTGATAAATGACCACTGAAAGAGGGTGTTGTTTTGGCAAAGAAAAAGCCGCTGATAATTGCCGGCGTTGCGGGACTGTGCGCCGTGCTCGCGGGAGTGTTCGCGTTCGGCGAAAACCGCCCCGCTGCGGATAATATCAAAAATTCCTCGCTTATTATCGGTACATATCTTATCGATTTCGAGGCGCTTAACGAGGAAAATCAGGCTCTTGCCGAAAAGAATGCCCAGGACACCAACCAGAACAAGGTGTACTATAAATCGGAGCTTAACGAGGGCGTATGGTACGATATCACCGACGCGGAGAGCGTCAGCGACATAACGCTCACCAATTCCCGCATAGTCGACGCAGCCGTTATCGACTCGCTCGATCTTACGCTGTATTTCAAGGCGGACGGCTCGGTCGTGGACTTTACCACGGGACAGCAGGTATCCGTGCAGGACGTCGACGGGGCGTATGACCCGAAAGAAATGTCCGAGCTTTCCGCCGTGCTGAAGCACCATGAAATGGTCAAAAAGCAGTCCGACGCGACCGCAGACGATGATGATGAAGAGGTCGAGAAAAAGCACGAGCTTTACGCAAAAGAGGTTTCGGAGCTTAACTACCTTTTCGGAAAGATAAACGACTCGGTATGCACGGGGCTGCTGAGGGACATGAACTCGCTGGACGCGGTGATAGCCTCGGCGGACGGCAGCGCGAAGGAGTCGCTTGTCGCCGTCAAGATGAAGAAGCGCGCCGAGCTTGAAAGCCACTGCTACGGCGTCGTCTGCGACAGGATAGACAACATTATAACCACTCTGAAAAATCACGACGTATCTGCGCACGAAACGCTTATTTCGCTGCTGTCCGACGCGGAGTCGGAGATACAGGGCAGTATGAGCGAAGCGCAGAGCGAGATAGGGTCGGAGCCTGCCGACGCGGTCGGGAAAAAGCAGGCGCAGCTTGAGGAGCAGCTTATCGCGGCGGCAAATTCCGGCGACAGCGCGGCTGCGGAAAAGGCGGCGAATACCCTCGCGGTGCTCGACGCAATGATAAACGGAAACAGCACCGACAGCGAGGCGGCTGCGGAGCTGTCCGAGGAAATGATGAACGAGCTTATGGACAGCATCGAGGAAACTGTCACCTCGATACTCAACGGCACTCATGACATCTACAAGCAGGGCGGCTCGGGAATGACTTCGCAGGAGGTATTGCAGCAGCTAAGCACGGACATTTCGGACGCGCAGCAGCTCGCCAAGGACAAGGCGTTCTACAACACCGGCTCGACCACCTCTGACGAATATAACAAGGAGCTTTCCGAGGATCTCTCGTCGCTCGGGCTGCTGCTTTCGGCGCTTTCGGAGAACAGCGGCGACGACGAGCTTAGCAAGGCGGTCATTTCCGCGGCTGCGGAGAGCGCGGACAGCGTTCTTTCCGACGCGGCGGCTGCCGAGGCGGCGTCCGCGCCCGCGACCGATTCGCAGAAGAAAATCGACGACCTTAACGACAGGCTGGATTCCGCCTACGGGAAATATCTCGACGCGCTGAACAGCGGAAACGACGCCCTCGCGGACAGCGCTATGCAGCAGGTCGAAGCTTTGCAGGAGCAGCTCAACGCGCTGCGTGCGGAGGTGTCCGCGGAGATAGGCGGGCTGATGAGCGACCTGCTCGGCGAGCTTAATTCCGCCTCGCCCGACAAGGATACGATCCGCGCGCTTAACGCGAAGATATCCGTTGATAAAGACTACCTTTCCGACGTGGACAGGGCGCTTCTGGAGCAGACGCTTGCTTCTCTTGAGGACATGGAGGACGCGGTGTCGAGCGGCAGCGTGTCAAAGTCCGAAACCGCGTATGACAAGCTTAAGACCGCATTACAGAACGTTCCCGACGACCTGCTCGACGACGGGCTGAAGTCGGAAATGCTGAAATACACCGCTTCACTTATCGCGGACAACGGGATACTGAGCGCCGAGGAGTGCGAGAAGCTGCTCAACGACGCGAAGAACAGCGCCGCAGCCTCTTCGGGCGACAAGGCGCAGCTTGACAAGGCGCTCGCAGCATTGAAAGAGCTTGCTGCGGCGGAAAAGGCTGCCGACGGCGCGGAAAAGGCGCTCTCGCAGGCGGTGGGCGCTATCTCCGACAGCGCGATTAAGAACGCCGTGCGCGACCTTGCTGACGATATATCGAACGGCTCGGCTTCGGCAGGCGACGCGGAGAAAATGATAAACGACGCGAAAAACGGCGCTTCCGCGGCTGACAAGGCGCAGCTCGACAAGGCGCTCGAGGCTTTGAAGCAGCTTGCCGACACAGAGAATGCGAAGTCTGCCGCCGAAAAAATGGCGCAGGCGCTCGAAGCTGTTTCCGACGAAAATACATATAAGAATATCAAAGACGAATTGAAGAGCATAGCCGACAGGGCAGCCGGCGGTTCGGGCGATGGTTCGGGCGCAGGCTCTGTCAATATGGCGGAGCTTGCAGCCATGGAAAAGGAACTGACCGAAGCGAAAAAAACCGCCTCCGAAGCCGACAAGGCGCAGCTTGACAAGGCAACAGAAGCGCTGAACGAGCTGAAAACCGCCGATACAGCCGAAAAACTCAATGAAGCCGCCGATAAACTCGAGGAAGCCGCAGACGGGCTTTCCGACGGCGCGCTGAGCACCTCCGACAAGCAGGACATCATGGACTACGCAAACTCTGTCGCGGGCAGCGGCGCGGCGGGGG
>CAMEPN010000078.1 GCA_945931735.1 uncultured Clostridia bacterium | reverse complement strand
GTGCAGTTTTACAAAAAGGGCTACCAAGTGCTGTTCGCGGTACATACGGATACAGAACACATTCACGCGCATTTCCTTGTCAGCAACTGCAATATGCAGACGGGAAAATCGTTCCGCCGGGGCAGGAAAGAACTTGTGGAGATGTCCGAGTATTTCGGGAAACAATGCGAGGCGAACGGGCTTGTTCACTCTGTCCGCGAAAGTTTTTACGGCTCTGCTGAAAGACGAACCCGAGGCGAAGCGCAGATGAAAAAGCTTGGCAAGAGCAGTTTCAAGGACGAGCTGCGTGAGGTTATTCGGATTGAGATTACCGACCCTAAAAATCGCTGCTTTGAAGATGTTGTCCGTTCGCTGAAAGTAGATTACGGCGTTGAGTGCCGGGTCGCCGGAAACACCGTTTCCTACCGTCACCCCGAATACAGGGATAAAAGCGGAAAGCTTGTTTCCGTTCGCGGAAGCAGGCTTGGGGATATGTTCACAAAGCAAGGAATCGAAACCGAACTTGAGCGCATAAACAGCGCGGAGTATGAGGAACAGTACGACGAAGAGGACGAGGAGTTTGAATTTGAGTGGTGATTCATTCAATGTTAGAGCGGATTTTCTCAATCTCGTCCTCATACAATTCGCAGTTAGGCAGAGCGCAGAAAATCTCGTAAGCGCACTGCAAAAGCTGTCTGGCGTAGTCCCCGCGGTCTTTTTCCTCGCAGATTATCGCCGCATTTTCAAAGCAAATAGCGCAGCTCTCCGAGCATAAAGCGTTGTTTTCGCGCAAAATTTCGTAGCACTCCGCAAACAGCGGTGCGGCTTCCTCAATTCTGTTCTGCCGACACAGCAGCCAGCCCTTAACCAAATGCCCTGTTATGTAATTTTGGTCGATCACACCGCGATTTTTCAGCAGCGCAAAGCCTTTGCTGATGTAATTTTCGGCAGAAACAAGGTCGTCATTTTCCATGTACAGACTGCCGAGGTTGTTGCACAGGTTCATGTAAAGAAGGCTGTTTTCGTCAGTGCAAAGTTCAAATGCCTGCTTTTCTTGTTCAAGCGCCGCATGGTTATCTTTCTTATAAATCCGCAAAATCTGGGCGCGGAAATCGCAGAGAAGTGCCTTGTCGTTGCCGTAAAGGCTGTCGCAAGCTTCAATTCTCGCAATAATCTTTTCGCAAAGAGCCTCGGTGCTGTGCTGAAAAATGTAAGTGAATGCGTCCTCGGCGAATGGGATAAAACCGGGCGAATCCGCTTTAATATAGGTCATTATGCCGTCAAGAATATCCGCGAAAAGCCGGAAATTCGGGATAAGAGTTCCGTGAAACCTGCAAACCATGCCGATAGAATTCATCAGCCGTTCGCAGTTCGTGTAACTCGGCTGTAAATCAGTGACGGTAATATCCCGTATCATCGGGTGAAGCGAAATTGTGAGGTCGTCAGCTTCAAAACTGCGGATATAACCGTATTCTGCGAGGTCGTTTATGCTGTTCACGGTCGCAAGCTGCGCCATAAGCGCAAAGCTCCGCGCGTCAATTCCGCGTTCGGGAACAAAGCTAAGACAGCGCATTACATACTTGTCCTCATCGCAGAGATTTCCCAGTGCGAACAGCGTTCTAATGTGGTTGTGATATGTGTCGCTGAAGGCGTTTCCGTCCTTTGTTACCTTGATTTTATCGGCGGTATTGGGGTTTCCGAAGCCGCTTTTCAGTTTCTCCAAAAGCTCATTCGGCTTGATTAAACTGCGCTGCAAAAGTCTTGCCGCAAGCTCAATCGCAAGGGTGTGGGAGTGAATTGTGCGGAT
Organism: uncultured Clostridia bacterium; assembly: GCA_945931735.1. Taxonomy (GTDB): domain Bacteria; phylum Bacillota; class Clostridia; order Oscillospirales; family Ruminococcaceae; genus CAG-115. The sequence goes on along the minus strand of CAMEPN010000078.1, from coordinate 6,013 downwards.
TATTTCGGTGACGGTTTCACGCTCTGTTTCGGCGCGGTAGAAAAATGCTGAAAAAAGAAAAAATGCGCTTTCCTCGGACAGCTCTGCGAGGTTCAGCACCGCGCTGTTTTCAAAGCTGCTTCGGGTGGTGAAAAGCACTCGGCAGCGAAGCTGCATTATTTCCGCAAGTTCCGGTTCTTCGGCGGCAACCGTGTCAAAGCCGTCTATTATAATAAGTGTACTGTAAGACAGGGTTTTCAGTAGGCGGAGGTGGTTTTGGTAGCGGTCTGAAGTAGTCACCAGACCATTATCTCCCACGAAAACAGGCGCGGCAATGGTTTCTGCAAGGCTGCCACAGTAGTTCAGAAACAGAATGTTGGTGTAGTCCTTTTTGTGCGACTTGGCGTAGGCTTTGGCAAGCTCTGTTTTACCCATTCCTGCAATTCCGCTGACGAACACTTTGCCGTTTTCTGTAAGCAGTTGGTGCAGCTCGGAAAGCTCGGTTTCTCTGCCGCAGAAATTTGGGCAGACCTTTGGAACATCACAGCCGAACACGATTTCGGAAAGTACAGGCGAGGCGCTTTCGGAATACTTTTGCAGATTTGTAATTCCGCGCTGTATTGCGAACAAAATCGTCTTTGCGACAAACTCCGCATACGCATAATCGTTGTTGGAGCTTAGCCCACACAGCAGCTCCGCCTTTTTGTTTTCGGAAATTCCGCTGTCGTAAAGCGCTAAATCGCGGAGTTCATTTACCGCCTGCCAGCGGTCGGAGAGGACGGGAAAGATGTTCGTTTTTATGTCCGAGCAGAGCGCAGCGAAATTCTTGTTCTCGGCGTAAAAGGAAGCGTATTTCTCGGGTACACGCTCGTCGCCGTTCACCCAACGGCTGACCTGCCCCTCGTCAACGGAGGCGTCATTCTTTTCATAGAACGCGCTGAACAACTCCGCGACAAATTCGCTCTGCGAAAAGCTCTCACATAGACTGCGGTAGCCAAGCAGTATTTTTATTACTCCACTGAAATCTAACCTTTTCACCCAATCACTTCCCAACTACTTTTTCAACCATTATACCACATATCCAAATCTTTTACAACAGCAAATGGAATCGGAAACAAAACTTTTATACTTTAATGTCTTGAATTTTCTTCTAAAGTGGTGTATAATAAAAATGCAATTATTCCGATTCTGTCTGCTGAAAGAAAGGACGGTTTTTATGAATATACAGCAGAACAGAACAACAGCGCTTTATTGCAGACTCAGCAGGGACGATGAGTTTTCCTCTGAAAGTATCAGCATTCAGACACAGAAAACCATGCTGTCGCAGTATGCACGTGACAACGGCTTTACGGACACAGAATTCTATGTTGACGACGGTTACAGCGGAACGAATTTTGACAGACCCGATTTCTGCCGCATGATTGCGGACATTGAATGCGGCAGGGTTGGCGCGGTCATTGTGAAAGACCTCTCCAGACTGGGGCGGGAATACCTCAAAACAGGCTACTACACCGAGATTTTCTTCCCCGAACATGATGTGCGGTTCGTTGCGGTCAACGACAATGTTGACTCCGACAACGGCGATAACGAGTTCGCACCATTCAAGAACATCATCAACGAATGGTACGCGAGGGATTGCAGCAGAAAGATTAAGTCCGCGCTGCATATTAAAGCGAAAAACGGCGAGTTCCTCGGCGGTTATCCCGCGTATGGCTACAAGCGGGCTGACAACGACAGGCACAGGCTTGTCCCCGATGAAAATGCGCCAATCGTGAAGCGCATTTTTGAGCAATTGCTGGAAGGAAAAAGCTGCTATGAGGTCGCGAAAAGTTTGGAGCAGGATATGATACTGACGCCGAGGGCTTTTCTTGCAGAGAAATATGGTGTGTACAAGGATTCGGCTTCCGCAAAGCACCCTTACGCATGGGAGGACAGGAGCGTTTATTCGATTGCGACAAATCCTGTTTATGTTGGCGACCTTGTGAACGGGCGCAGAAAGAGCAAGTCATTCAAAAGCAAGAAAGTGTGCACTGCTCCCGAGGACGAGTGGATAGTAGTCCGCGACAACCACGAGCCGCTGATTTCTCGTGAGGATTTTGAGGAAGTCGGGCAGAGGATTGCAGTAAAGCAGCATGGCAAGGTCACAAACCCAGAAAACATTTTCCGCGGGATTATGGCCTGCGGTGAGTGCGGGCGAAAAATGGTGTTCAGTAAGAGCAACAAATCTGGTCGGTACTCCTGCGCGATATATAAGCGCTACGGAAAGTCCGATTGCTCTCGGCATAGCATTACGCTGAAACAAATCAAGCAGATCGTTCTGACAAGTATTCAACGATACGCTGCGCTTTCGGCTGACGGAAAGGACAGGTTTGTTAAGCAGCTGCTGGACGCTTCAAACCGCGAAAAAAGTGCGGGGCTTTCCGCACTTAAAAAGGAAGCGGAGAAGCTGACCGCACGAAAACAGGCGTTAGCCAAGATATTTCAGAGCCTATATGAAGACAAGGCGCTCGGAAGAATCACCGAGGACAACTATTCCGAACTCAGCAGAAATGTTGAGCAAGAGCGCACGGAGATTCAAGAACGGCTAAAGCAAATATCCGCCAAGCTGAACCAATCTCAGCAGCTCACCGAAAATGCGGAGAAATTTGCTGAACTCATCTCGCACTACACCGACATCACAGAGCTTTCAGAAGAGCTTCTTCACCTGCTGATAGAGAAAATCGTTGTTCATGAGCGCGACAGCGAAAACGGCACCATGAGGGTGGAGATTTATTACAGGTTTATTGGAAAAGTGGATTAGGGTGCGCTTTGGGAAATGCTCTAGAGTTTTTCCCCCACAATTCCTTTATTTTTTCAGCAGCTATGACTTTTTCGACAAGCTGTGGGGGGGAACTGCCGTTCCCCCCCGTAAAAATATTTAAAGCCTTTGAATATCTGCGCGGGTCACTCCGCGATATAGACCCTCTTCATGCGGATATCGTTCCTCGGTCTGTCATTATAATCCGTGGGCGCGGAGGCTATTTCGTCCACTGCGTCCATGCCCTCAACTACCTTTCCGAAAGCGGCATACTGTCCGTCAAGGTAGGGCGCGTCCTGATGCATGATGAAGAACTGGCTGGAAGCGGAGTTGGGATTCTGCGCTCTCGCCATGGAGATAACGCCGCGGACGTGCTTGATGTCGTTCGGGACGCCGTTTGCGAGGCACTCGCCCTTGATTTTCTCCTTTGCGCCGCCCATGCCTGTGCCCTCGGGGTCGCCGCCCTGTATCATGAACCCGCTGATAACGCGGTGGAAGATAAGCCCGTCATAGAAGCCCTCTCCGACCAGCTTGAGAAAATTCGCGACGGTTATCGGCGCCTTTTCGGGGTAAAGCTCGAGCTTGATCTCCTTGCCGTTTTCCATTTCTATTACTACCATGATAAAATTCTCCTTATAAATTATTTCTTCTCGCCAAGCTCATAAGCGCGCTTTGTGCACGCCCTGCAAGCCTCCTGTGCGACGTCGGTCAGCCTGCCCTCGTACAGCTTGTCAAGCCCCGCGAGGGTTGTTCCTCCGGGCGAGGACACCTGCTTTATCAGCTCGTCGACGGTCATTCCGCTTTCGGTCATCATTCTTGCCGAGCCTATCAATGTCTGCGCGAACAGGCGCAGCGCGGCGTCCCTGTCTATCCCGACGCTGTCTGCGTAGTCGATAAAGCCTTTTGCGTAGAGGTAGATGAACGCGGGGGAGCTGCCGTTTACGGCGATGACCTCTTTCATCTTGTCCATGGGGACTACCTCGGTGATACCGCAGGAGCCGATTATTTTCCTCGCGAAGGCGAACTCCTCGTCGCTGACCTTATCGTCGCGGCTCATTGCGGACGCGCCCGCTCCGAGCATCATCGGCGTATTCGGCATAACGGGGACGACCTTTGCCTCGGGGAAAGTACGCTCGCGGATATATTCGGCGGAAATTCCCGCGCAGATAGAGATGATGACTGCGGAGTTGTTTCCCGCAGCTTTTATTTCCGAAAGCACGCCGTCTAGCTGCTGCGGCTTCACCGCGAGGAGAATAAAATTGCACTTTTCGGCTATTTCCCGGATACTGTCCGCGGCGGTCGCGCCGAGGGACGCGATATCCTTAAGCTTTTCGGGGGCGGCGTCATAGGCGAAAACGGCGGTGTTGCCGAGCTTTCCGTTTATGCCGTTAAGAATGGCACGACCCATGTTTCCTACGCCGATAAAACCGAGCTTATTCATTACTTTTTCCTTTCTGTTACAGGGGATCCTTTGCGTTACTCTGCTTGCGGAAGATACGGTTATAAGCAAGCTTGAGCGGAATGCACAGGGCAGCCATCATGACAGAGCCTATTCCGAACGTGATAAGGTTTGTCACTACTCTTGCGGCGAGCAGCACGCCGAAGCTCTCGCCGGTGATATAGCCGATGCTGTAAAGGGCGAGCGTGTTCAGCGTGAGGTTGCAGACGGCGCACACGACAAATCTTGCGATAACTATGCGGACAAGGGTCTGCCAGTTCTTTTCCGGCTTGATATTGTACAGCACTGCTCCGTAGATAAGCCCCTCCAGCCCGGATATCAGCATGAGCCACGGAATGAATGTCCCTATGGGGTTTACAAGATAGCCGATAACATCGACGAGCATACCTGCCAGACCGCCGCACACGGGGCCGAACAGAATGCCTATCATCGACAGCGGCAGGAACACGAAGTTTATCTTTATCGCGTCGCCTATCCGTATCGAGCCGAAGCCGTCAAGAACCACTGCCACTGCGAGCAGCATACCTATTGTTACGATGCATTTAACGCTTTTAAGTTCCTCTGCGGAACGCTTGAAGTTAGTAAAAAAAGCCATCAGCTTTATTCCTCCTTGAAATAACTAACTTCGCTATATACAAAAAGAATAGAGGTGGTGGCTCAATATTCAATTCATGTACAGCGAGATGCGGGAAACGCACCGCAAGCGACTGATCTTCGCTGATCTCGCTTTTCGTCCTCTCGGCAACTCTCCGTCCGAGCGGCACTTAACGCGCGGTTCCCTACTCTGTTTCGCGGCGGATTTCCGCCGTTCTGTCTGTGTTTTTTTGTTTGTTTGTCAGAAGCTTATCTCGTTCGCGATCTTGTAAAGGCGCTCGTTGAACGGCTTCTTCATGGAAAGCGCTTCCTGGATATCGACGTCGTATACCTTGCCGTCCTTCATGCCGACAACGCGGTTTCCGATGCCCTTTTCGAGAAGCTCAACGGCATAATAGCCCATTTCGGAAGCAACGACTCTGTCGCGTACCGTGGGGCTGCCGCCTCTCTGAACGTGACCGAGGATAGTCGCTCTGGACTCAATGCCTGTTTCGTCCTGTATCCTCTTTGCGAGAGCCTCTGTTCCGCCGACGCCCTCTGCGACGATTATGATGAACTGCTCCTTGCCGTTCTCTCTGCCGCGCTTTATCTTCGCGATCATTGCTTCGATATCAACGGGAACCTCGGGAACGAGGATAAATGTCGCGCCGCAGGCGATACCTGTGTTGAGCGCGATATGACCTGCGTTTCTTCCCATTACCTCAACGACTGCGCAGCGCTCGTGGGAGTGGCTGGTGTCGCGGAGCTTGTCCACCATTTCCATAACGGTGTTCATTGCGGTATCGTAGCCGATGGTGTATTCGGAGCACTGGATATCGTTGTCGATAGTGCCGGGCAGGCCTACGCAGGGGATACCCGCCCTGGAAAGGTCAGCCGCGCCGCGGAAGGAGCCGTCGCCGCCGATAACAACGATGCCCGCCATGTTGTTCTCAAGGCAGACGTCCTTTGCCTTGAGGACATATTCCCACTCCTTGAACTCCTTGCAGCGCGCGGTGAATATTTCCGTGCCGCCGCGCTGGATTATGTCGGAAACGCTTCTTGCGTTAAGCTCGATCATATCGCCGTGGAGCAGGCCGTTGTAGCCGCGGCGGATACCCATGACCTTAAAGCCCTTGCTTATTGCAGCTCTTGTTACCGCGCGGACAGCCGCGTTCATTCCGGGGGCGTCGCCGCCGCTTGTGAGG
>CAMEPN010000077.1 GCA_945931735.1 uncultured Clostridia bacterium | reverse complement strand
CTTTTGTTTTTATTTGTTTTCTCCCGCGTTAAAAATCAATTTTGTATACCATAGACGGGTCGAGTGCCTCGACACGCATTTCGCGCGTTGAGGTGTATTTTTTTGACTTCAACATCAACAAAGCTCGGAGCGGCGGGCTAAATATGTTGTATTTTATTTAATTATATGATACAATTAACATATAGACTTTTCGCACAAAAATACAGACTTTCAGATACATAGTTTAACTGCCAAAACACAGTGACATATGGAGTGATAATATGATCGCACAATATCTTTGCAAATGCTGCGGAGCGGCGCTTGATGTAAACGGGAAAGACAGAGTGACAGTATGCAGATGCGGAAGCTGCGGCGTTATGCAGACTATCCCGCAGCTTGACTTTGATGAAAAGGCTATCCTGTGGGAGCGCGCCGAAAAGCTGCGCAGGGCGGGCGAATACGACCGCGCCGAAGCAATATACCGCGAAATTCTCGAGATCGACAGCGGCGACAGCGAGATATACTGGTGCATCGTACTGTGCAGATATGGCGTTGAATATGTCGAAGAACCGGGTTCAAGAAAGCGCGTGCCGACTATCAACCGTTTCAGCTACCGTCCGATAGTTGATGACGAGGATTACCGCGCCGCCGTAAAGCTCGCCGACGGCGACAGGCGCAGGCTGTACATACTCCAAATGCAGGAGCTGGAGGAGCTGCGGAAAAAAGTCCTTGCGGTGTCGCAGGCCGCGCAGCCGTATGATATTTTTATCTGCTATAAGGAGAACGACCTTAACGGCAGGCGCACCGAGGACTCCGTGCTTGCCGCCGAATTGTACCGAGCGCTGACCGCCGACGGATACCGTGTGTTTTACGCGCGGGTGACGCTCGAGGATAAGACGGGGCGCGAATATGAGCCGTATATTTTCGCGGCGCTTAACTCCGCAAAGCTTATGTTCGCCGTGGGGACATCTCCCGATAATTTCAACGCTCCGTGGGTGAAAAACGAATGGAGCAGATACCTCACGCGTATCTCCGAAAGCGGCGAGGGGACGCTTGCCGTGCTGTATAAGGGAATGCGGCGCGAGGATCTCCCGTCGGAGTTCGCGCATTTACAGTGCTTTGATATGTCCGCGCCGGATATTACAGAGGAGCTTTTGCGCGGTGTTCACAAAATGTTTGTCGGAAGCGGCTCGGAAACGGAGCAGACCGCTGACGAACCTGCGCGGAAATATGAAGAAAATGCCGAGGGTATGCTGCGCCGCGCCGAGATACTTCTTGAGGACGGGGAGTTCAAGGGCGCGTGGGAGCTTTGCGAGAATGCGCTTAATCTTGAGCCGGAGAATGCCGGGCTGTATCGTGTAAGGCTGCTTGCAGGCTTTCACAAAAAGCGCGTGGAAGAGCTGAACGAGCTTGCCGGAGATATCGCCCAGTCATCGGATTATCGAATGATAATGCGCTTCGGCGATGACGAGCTGAAGTCGCAGCTCATGGAATGCCGGAAGTATGCGCTGTATAACCGTTTCAGCGCACAGCTTCAGGACGGCGGCACAGAGCAGATCTGCCTTGCGGCTGCGGAAGGCTTCAAATCCCTGGGGGATTTTAAAAACAGCGCCGAGCTTTCGGAAAAATGCCTCGAAAAGGCAAAAACAGCGCGGCTGGAGGAACAGGAGCGCCTTTATCAAAGGGCAATAAGCCTGCTCAACAACAACGACCCGTCGGGGGCGTTGCCGCTTCTGGAAACGCTTGGCGACCACAGGGACAGCGCCGCTCTTTATCGACGGATAAAGGCGGAGCTGGACGAGCAGGAGCGGCTTCGCGAACAGGAAGCCCGTGAAGCTGCCGCAGCGGAGGAGCTGCGCGCAAAAAAGACCTCCAAAATACGCAAAATTGCCGTGCGGGCGGCGGCTGTGGCTGCGGGCGTAATTGCAGTGACGGCTGCGGCGGTGGTTATCGGAAACAACGTCCGTATGTCGCAGGATTACGCGCACGCGGTCGAGCTGCGCGACAACGGGGAGTATGACGAGGCTGCCGCGGCATTTCTGCGGCTCGGGAATTATTCCGACGCGGAGGAGCAGATCGCGCAGACGCGCTATCAGAAGGCTTCCGCGCTGTACGAAAGCGGCGATTTCGACTCCGCCGAGCTTATTTTCCGCTATCTCGGCGATTACCTTGATTCGGAGGAAATGTTCGATAAAGTCAGATACGACAAGGCTGTTTCCGTGCTCGAAAACGGCGAATATGACAAAGCCGCAAATATGTTCGGCGAGTTAAGCGGATACTCCGACAGCGCGGAAAAGGTGAAATACGCAAAATACTGCAAGGCGGAAAAGCTGCTTTCGGAGGGCAATTCCGAGGCTGCCGCAGCGGTATTCACCGCGCTCGGGGACTATTCAGACAGCGCGGCGCGCGTTCTGAACATAAGGTTTGAGCAGGCAAAACAGCTTGCCGACGAGGGCAGCGACAAGCAGGCGATGGAGACACTCGCCGCTTTGTATGAGGAAGCGGGCGACACCATGCCCGACGTGAAATACGAATATGCCGCGCTGCTTGCGGCGGAGAGCCGATTTGACGAGGCGATAAAGCTGTACAAGGAGCTTGGCGATTACAAGGACGCCGATGAGCTTGAGCTGAAGACCCGCTATGACATGGCGTGCTATTATATTGACATAGGAGATTTTTCGAGCGCCGAGGCGGAATTTATCAGGCTCGGCGACTACGCCGACAGCGCCGAAAGGCTCGCGGATATGGATAACATTCGTTTCAGAAATGCAGGGGTCGGCGATGTTATCAATTTCGGGAAGTTCCCGCTTTCTCTCATGGGGCAGGGCTACACCGACGAGATAGAACTTAGCTGGAAGGTAATAAAGCGCGACGGCACACGCGTTCTGGCGCTGTGCAACGATGTAATCGACGTACGCCGGTTCGGCGGGGAAACATGGGCGGAAAGCTCTCTCCGTTACTGGCTGAACAATGATTTCTATAACTCCTGCTTCACAAGCGGGGAAAAAGCGATGATCCCGACGGTGACCGTCACCACTCCCGCCAACGAGGAAACGCAGGTGAGCGGCGGCGCGGACACGAACGACAAGGTGTTCCTGCTAAGCATTGACGAAGCGAGGGCGCATCTTGGGGATACCCAATTCACGGACTGGGCGCTGGAAAAATTCCGCCTTACCAAAGAAGAGGAATACCGTTCATGGTATAAGCAAAACGAGCCGTACTGGTGGCTGCGAAGCCCCGGGCATCTGCACGACGTATGCTATGTGACCCGTGACAGAACTATATTCACTTATGCAGATCCGGATAGTCTTTATGGCGTTAGACCTGCTGTATGGATCGAAATGGGGGAGTGAGATGGCGGCGTTTGTTTGCAGAATGTGCGGAGCGGCACTGGAGCTTACCTATAATATGCGGATATGCAGGTGCGGCTCCTGCGGGGTCACTCAGAGCGTGCCGCTGCTGGACAGCGACGAAAAGGCGGAGGGCTGCAAAAACATAGAGCGCCTGCGGCGCGAGGGGCATTACGAAAAGGCGCTCGAGCTTCTTGAGGGCATGATAAAGCTAAGCCCAACAGACCCCGACCTATATTGGGCGAGCGTGCTCTGCCGCTATGGTGTGGAATTTACCGACGGCGGGCTGTCGGTAACAAAGGCTTTAGCGAAGTCGCTGACGACGGACGGCGACTATATGACCGCGCTGAAATATGCCGACGAAAATCAGCGCGCCGTTATGGAAAGCGCCGCCGCGAAGATAGACAAGGCTCGCCGAAATGCAGCGCAGGCGGCAGATACTTCGATCGTAAGGCATGATATACTGCTGCTTTACGGGGACGGGAGAGCGGATCTGCTTATCTCAAAGCTGACGGCGGCAGGATACAATGTTCTCCGCGGCGAAAACGCGGGGGCTGCGGAAGCCGCGATTGTTTTCTGTTCAAACGCAGGCGAGCCTGACGGCGGAGCGCTGCGGGCGTTCGTTTGTTCCGGCAGGGCGGTTATACCGGTGCTGAGCGGAATTTCCGCCGAGCAGCTTCCAGATTATCTCCGCAAATTTCAAGCGGCGGACGCCGGAAAGCTCGGCTGGGAAAGTGATGTTCTGAACGGACTTTCGGTCGTTTTCGGCGGGAAAGCTTACGAAAACACCGCGCGGAAGTCCTCGGAGCCGCTGCTGCGCAGGAGATACATTATGCTGGAGGACGGCGATTTTGAGGGCGCGGAAAGGATAGCCGGGCTGCTTCTCGAAAAGGCAGCGAACGACCCGCAGATGTGCGCCGAGGCATATCTCGCGAGGCTACTCTGCGAATACCGCATAGCCGACGAGAAATCGCTTGCGGCGGTCGCGGCGGACTATACAAATTCGGAAAACTACCGAAATGCAATGCGGCTTGGCAGCGACAGCCTGCGTATACGTCTTAGGAATATCTCGCTTATTAAGAAAAAAGGGGGCGTTTGAACGTCCCCTTAAGTTTTATAAAATCACGCATTATCCTGCGGAGGCTCGCCCCTGCCGCCATCGGGAGCGCTGAACTCGTCCCCGCCGTTATTGTTGTCGGAGGAGAATACTCCACTGCCCTCTGCCATAACTATATCGCCCTCGGATATGCCGTTGACTATCTCGGTGTAGCCGCCGAGCGACTTGCCGACCGTTACGGGGAGCTTGTAGCGCTCCTCTCCGTCAACAATGGTGACATAGCTGCTGCTGCCCGTTGAGCTGACCGCCGCGTCGGGAACGGCGAGCACGTTGTCGCGCGTTTCGGTGACATATACCGTCGCCCAGCCCGCAGTTATCGCGAGGGGATTTTCCTCGTATATTTTCGAGAGCACTCCCTCGCCGAGGTCAAACACGGCGCGCTGTGTTCCCGCCGTGTCGGGCGAGGAATCGGGAGCCTGCGCGACTGTCGCGTCGTAGGTCACGCCGTCTATCTTGACCTGAACCTTCTGTCCGAAACGGAACTGCGACGCGTCGCCGCCTTCAATATACACTGCCGCCATATCTACCGGTGATATCGAGCAGCAGAACCGCCCCTCGTCTACCACGTCGCCCACGTTTGTCCGCAGAATAAAGGTTATCACGCCGTCGAAGGGCGCGCGTATCGTGTAGGCATCCTTTTCGCTCAGCAGCATATCAAGCGATAGCTGTTCTATCTGATACTGAAGCTGCGCGGCGGCGCCGCCCGAAAGGGAGGCGTTGTACGCGGCGTTGACGGTGGTTTTCTGCTTGTCGATCTCGTAATCCAGCGAGGAAGAATCCAGCACCGCGAGCACGTCGCCCTCATGCACATAGGCGTTGTTTACCACAGAGGTTGACACCACCTGCGCCTCGGCGGGGAAAACAAGGTTTGTCGCATAGGGATAGCCTATGGTCGCGGCGATCGCCTTAGTTTCGGAGAGATCCATGTACTCCGCCGCGGCGACCTCGTAGGATATTTCCGCGCCGCCGTAGATAGGGAGCTTTATTTCCTCCTCGGCGCTTCTCGCGCAGCCTGTCAGAGCCAGTATGAGAGCCGCAGCGGCTGCGGCGGGCATTAATTTCATGTTTACTGCCTTTCCCGTGTTGCTTTTGGATTTATGGTCACTTTTCGATATCGGCGAGCCTGTTCATCATTTCAATGCACATTCTGCCGTTGTGGTAGGGGCATTTCCACGGGTCAACGGCGGGCTTGAACTTTGCGTATACGCCGTTCTCGTCCACCTGCGAATACCACTCGCCGCCCTCGCGCTTGTCGACTATTTTGTCCTTTATGTAATTCCACACGTTATGCGCGATGTCGAGGTATTCCTGTCCGCCGTAGCCCTTCTGATATGCGTTGGTGAAACCGATGACGCTTTCCGCCTGAACCCACCATATACGCCATGTGTTCACGACGCCGCTGTCGTTTTCGTTGAGGAGGGAACCTGTCGCCTTGTCATAGGCGATGTCCGCGATGGTGCGGACTATCTGCTTGTTCATTGCGGCGAATTTCTCGGTGACAGCCTTGTCGCCGATGACCTCGCAGGCGCGGTCGATAAGCCATGTAGCCTCGATATCGTGACCGTAGGAATGGATATCGCCGATAACGTTAAGCTCTCTGTCGAAGAACACGAACAGCTTCTTTCCGTTCTTGTCGAATATCTTGTCGTAGGTGATGTTGAGCAGGAACAGCAGCCGCTCCAGCACCTTTGCGTTATGGTCGGCGAGGTACAGCTCGGTGTATGCTTCCATGAGGTGGAGGGTGGTGTTCATGGTCTTGTCCGCCATAAGCCCGTTTTCGGACAGCTCGTCGTTTGCAAGCTCGCTCTTCCAGTCGCGGGAGAGCTTTTCGAGGTAGGCTATGTCGTCGGTCGCGTATTTCTCCACAAGGTCGAACACGCTGTATGCGAGGTCAAGAGCCGCCTTATCGCCGCTTGCGCGGTAGTAGCTCGAGAGGGCGTAGATAAAGAACGCCTGACAGTAGGAGTGCTTGATATCCTCCTTAACGGTGCCGTCGTAGTTCATCGACCAGTATACGCCGCCGTATTCCTTGTCGACGCATTTTTCGGTAAGAAATTCATAGGCGTGGCGCGCGTTGTCCAACAGGGCGGGGTCTTTCAGCTCCATATAAGCGTTGGAGTAGAACCACAGTATCCTAGAATGGAGGATAACGCCCTTTTCGCCCTTTTTGTCGATATGCAGGTCGCTGTCCATAAAGCCTGTGAAGCCGCCGTTTTCGTCGTCGCGGAGCGCGTTCCAGAATGGGATTATGTGCGAGGTAAGCTCGCTTTTAATTTCATCTCTGAATAAAGACATAACTTTTCTGTCCTTTCGTTACTTACATTAGTTAAATATTGTCGGAAAAAGCCGTCGCGCCTGCACGGGGCAGGCGGTCGGGTCTATTTTACGGGAAGCTCAGTTTTCGTTCTTCCCGCAGCAGTTCTTGTATTTCTTTCCGCTTCCGCAGGGGCAGGGGTCGTTTCTGCCTACCTTCTTTTCAGCCCTGTAAGGGGTCTTTGCTCCGGCATTGGGAGCGTCGGGCTGAAGCACCTGCTCGCGCTGTATCGGGCGCTCAACTCTTACGGGCACGGTCAGCACCAGTCTTACGGTTTCCTCGCGGATAGCGGCGATCATCTCGTCGAACATCGCGAAGCCCTCGAAGCGGTATTCCTCGACGGGGTTGCGCTGTGCGTAGCCGCGCAGACCTATGCCGCGCTTAAGCTCTTCCATGGCGTCGATATGATCCATCCAGTGCTTGTCGACCGTCTTTAACAGGCAGACGCGCTCTACCTCGCGCATTGCGGGGGAGCCCATGTCGGCTTCTCTTGTCTTATAGATAAGCATACCGCGCGCCTTGATAAAGTCGATTATATCCTGCTTGGTGATGTTGTTCAGCTCGTCGGTGGTGTAGCGCAGGTCGCTGTCCATAACAAAGAGGTTAAGGTAATGCGAGCGCAGGCCGTCGAGGTTCCAGTTTTCCGCAACGGTGTCGGAGCAGTACATCGAAACGGTTTCCTCGATGTTCTGATTCATCATCGCGATGATGTTCTGGCTGATATCCTCGCCGTCCAATACCTTGGTGCGCTGGCTGTATATCGTCATACGCTGCTGCGACATTACGTCGTCGAAGTCGAGGACGTTCTTTCTGATAGAGAAGTTTCTGCCCTCTATCTTCTTCTGCGCGGACTCTATGGTATTTGAGAGGAAGGACGCCTCGATAGGCTGATCCTCGTCGAAATTTATGGTTTCCATTACCTTCTGAACTCTGTCGCCGCCGAAAAGGCGCATGAGGTCGTCCTCGAGGGAGATGTAGAAGCGGCTCTCGCCGGGGTCGCCCTGACGGCCGGCACGGCCGCGGAGCTGGTTGTCGATACGGC
>CAMEPN010000076.1 GCA_945931735.1 uncultured Clostridia bacterium | reverse complement strand
TCTCGTCGATGTCCGCGAAGGTTGAGTTCACGCAGGTGAGGTGCGCGATGCTCTCGGTGTGGTACTTCTCCTTGATAAGCGAAACTATCTCCCTAGTGGAACAGCCTGCCGCCGTTCCGCCCGCGCCGTATGTAACGCTGATAAAGTCGGGGTGCAGGTCGGTCAGAGCGTCCAGCGTCTTATACACCGTGTCGATCGAGCCGTCCTTTTTCGGAGGGAAAATCTCGAATGAAAAGACTGTTTTTCCCTTTCCGAATAATGATGGTATTTTCATTTTTTATCTCCTGCTCCTGTTTGTTCTTTTATATTTATTTATTCAGGCTTTTTGTCCATTCCTCCGCGACTGCCTTTGCGACTGCGTCTGCGACTGACTTGTCGAGAGCGCTCGGGATAATGTAGTCGACGGAGAGCTTGTCGTCCGTTACAAGCCCTGCGATAGCGTAAGCCGCCGCGAGCTTCATTTCCTCGGTTATCTGCTTCGCGCGGACGGAAAGCGCGCCCTTGAATACGCCCGGGAAAACGAGCACGTTGTTTATCTGGTTGGGGTAGTCGCTTCTGCCCGTGCCGACGATATACGCGCCGCTTTCCTTAGCCAGCTCGTAGGTTATCTCTGGGTTGGGGTTAGCCATCGGGAAGAGCACGGGCTTTTCCGCCATGGACTTAACCATATCGGGAGTAACGAGGTTCGGCTTGGAAACGCCGACAAATACGTCCGCGCCGCGCATTGCGTCCGCAAGACCGCCCTTTATGTTGTTCTTGTTGGTGAGCTTTGACATCTCCGCATGGGCGGGGTTGTCGTACTGCTCGTCGCGGTTGATTATGCCGCCGATATCCACCATGATAAGGTTTCCGATACCGAGCTTCAGCAGGAACTTTCCGATAGCAACGCCCGCCGAGCCTGCGCCGTTTATTACAACGGTGATATCGCTCATTTTCTTGCCCGCGAGCTTGACTGCGTTCATCATTGCAGCGCCGACAACTATCGCGGTGCCGTGCTGGTCGTCATGGAAAACGGGGATATCGAGGCGCTCCTTGAGCTTTGCCTCTATTTCAAAGCAGCGGGGCGCGGAAATGTCCTCGAGATTGATTCCTCCGAAGCTGTCGGAAATAAGCTCTATCGTGCGGACTATCTCGTCGGGGTCCTTGCTCTTTATGCAAAGCGGAAACGCGTCGACGCCGCCGAACTCCTTGAACAGGCAGCACTTGCCCTCCATAACGGGCATACCCGCCGCGCCGCCGATATCGCCCAGACCGAGCACGGCGGTGCCGTCGGTTATGACTGCGACGAGGTTGCTTCTGCGGGTGAGCTTGTATGAAAGCTCGGGGTCAGCCGCTATTTCAAGGCAGGGCTGAGCCACGCCGGGCGTATATGCGAGGGAAAGATCCTCTCTTGTTTCGATCGGAGCGCGGGAGATGACCTCGATCTTCCCGCCCCATTCGTAGTGCTTCTGTAATGCTTTTTCCTTGATATCCATTATGCTGTCTGACTTCCTTTGTATGTGTATTTACAGGGCCTTGCCCTTGAAATTCAGTATTCTGTTAAGGCTGTCCTCGGGGGTGGTGTTGCTGCCTATCTGTATCGCGTAGTGGTTATAGAACCCGTGGAAATCCGAGCCGCCCGTCGTTATGAGGTTATACTGCGCGCACAGGTCGGTAAGCTCGCTGCGGTATCTTTCGTCCGCGCTGCTGTGCCATACTTCCGCGCCGTCGATACAGCCGTCCTTCGCCAGCTCCTCGAGCAGGTCCATGCTGTCGTAAACCTTCGGGTGGGACATTATCGAAATTCCGCCCGAAGCCTTGATGAGCTTGGTTACGAACCTTACCTCGGGGTAAAAATCCGCCTCGGAGCGCACCTCGTCGGCGCACAGCCCGTCCGCCGCGTCGAATATCTCGCTGTAAACGCTGCCGTAGAGGTCGGTCGTATAGCCGTAGTCCATAAGCGCGTGCATTATATGGCATTTATAGATAGCCTTGCTCCCCGCGGAATAGCGGAGAATGCTCTCGAGGGTTATCGGGTATTTTTCCAGCACCTTCATTGCCATGCTCTTGCCGAGCTTCATGCGCCCCTCGGAGGTGCGCAGGCACAGCCCCTCAAGCCTGTCTGGCTTCTGCGGCATATAGCAGAGGATATGTACCTTTCTGCCCCTTTCGGGGTCAAATGCGGAGAACTCGGCGGCGGGTATGACCGTGACGTTATACCGCTTGCCGAGCACCGCGGCGCGGGAGAGCGACGCGAGGCTGTCGTGGTCGGTTATTGCGAGATAGCGGACATTGTCCCTGTCGGCTTGGCGGATAACGTCGGAAATGCCGAGGGAGCCGTCGGAAATGGTGGTGTGGCAGTGGAGATCAGCTTTCATAAGTCACCTCAAAACGAATTAATGTATCAGCGGGGAGGGCATACTGCCCGTCCCGTAATAATCTATAACAAAGCAGCCGTATTTATTCCATCAGAAAAACGGGGCAGCATCTCACGATACATAAACTGTCACTTCCGAACCGCTGACGACATTATCCCCCTAAAGCTTTAGTCGGTTAAAAACATCTGACATTATTATAACATACTTTATTAAATATTGCAAGACTTTTTTGTTGGCACCACATATTTACATTTTCTCACAAAATCGGCGAACCGCATATAATAATGTAACGGGCGCGCCCGGGCGGCGCGGGAACCGTACAGGGCATCTCTGAAAAACGGGACTCGAGTGGGTTTGCGTACATGACAATGGTCAGATGCAAGGCATCAAACCGCAGTAATACCGGATGTATTTCAAGGTTTGATAACGACGCAGATGACCGTTGTCATAGCAAACCCGCCGAGAAGGAGTTTTTTAGAGATGACCCACTTTATAAGGGAGCTGACATTTATTATGAACAACATGAATGTATATATAAAATCGTTCACCCTCGCGGAGAAAGCGCGCGGACATCTTGCGCGGAACGGATTTCGCTGCATTATCGAGCGGACATCGGGCGGCGGCAAGGGCTGCGGGTTCAACCTGAGGATATGGGTGAGCGGCAGAGAGGCAGCAGCGGAGGTTTGCGCTCTGCTGGGGCAGATGGGCATAGCCTGTGATATACCTCGATAACGCGGCGACGACCTACCCGAAGCCGCGCTCGGTATATCGTCTATGGCAGCAGGCAATGAGCGCATACGGCGCAAACCCGGGGCGCTCGGGCCATCGTTTTTCTTCCGAAACCGCGCAGGCGGTATACAAAAGCAGGGAGCAGTGCGCCGAGCTTTTCGGGGCGGAGCCTGAGAACACGGTATTCACGCTGAACTGCACCCACGCGCTGAATTTCGCCATAAAGGGGATAGCGCGAAACGGCTGTCATTTCGTCGCGAGCGACATGGAGCACAACGCCGCGATACGCCCGATTTACGCCGCCGCGGAGCACTACGGCGGGACGGTGACGCTTTTTGAAGCCCTTGAGGACGAGGAGCAGACGGTTTGGAACGCGGAGCGCGCGATACGGAGCGACACCTGCGCGCTGGTATGCACCGCCGCGAGCAACGTTATCGGACTGCGCACGCCGATAAGGGAGCTTGCGGCGCTGTGCAGGCGGAAAAAGATATGCTTTATAGTTGACGCGGCGCAGGGTGCGGGTACGCTCGACCTGCAAATGTCCGACGGGATAAACATTCTCTGCGCGGCGGGGCACAAGGGGCTTTACGGCCCGATGGGAACGGGGCTGATGATAACGGACGGGAAGTATCCGCTCAATACGATAATCGAGGGCGGGACGGGAAGCGCCTCGGAAAGCCTTGTCCAGCCCGACTTCATGCCCGATAGGTTTGAAAGCGGGACGATAAACACCGCAGGGGTGATCGCCCTCGGCGCGGGCGCTGAATTTGTCCGCAGGAGAGGGACGGCGGTTATACTGTCGCACGAGCTTGACCTTTGCGAGAGGTTCTGCGCGGGCGCGCGGAAGAACGGGAAGATCCGACTGTACAATGAGATAACGCGCGAGAACGCGGACAAATACGCGCCTGTCGTGTCGTTCAATATTGAGGGGCTAAATTCCTCGGATGGGGCGGCGCAGCTGAGCAGGCACGGGTTTTATATGCGCGGCGGGCTGCACTGCGCGCCGCTTGCCCACAGAAAGATAGGCACGCTCGACGGCGGGACGATACGCTTTTCTCCGTCGGTATTCACCACCGCGCAGGAGGTCGACCTGCTGATAAGAGAGCTTGGGATAATCACAAGATAATATTTCGGGGAGGAACGCTTCTGTTTCCTCCCCGTTGCTTATTCAATAATATACCCCATTCCGACCTTTGTCGAGATGAACGAGGTAAGCCCCGCCGCGTCGAGCTTTTTGCGCAGCCGCGCGACGTTCACCGTGAGGGTGTTCTCGTCGACGTAGCTGTCCGTTTCCCATAGCTTGTTCATAAGCAGCTCGCGGCTCACGACCCTGCCCTTGTTCTCCATGAGGGTCTGTAAAATGCGGTATTCGTTTTTTGTGAGGTCAATGCGCGCGCCGTTGTAGGAAAGCGACGCGTCCGCGGTGTTTAGCATTGCGCCGCGGTGCTCGATCATGCCGATGTTTCCGCATAGGTCATAGCTGCGGCGGAGCACCGCCTGCACCTTTGCGACCAGCACGTCCATATCGAACGGCTTGCACACAAAGTCGTCGCCGCCCATGTTCATTGCCATGACGATGTTCATATTGTCCGAGGCGGAGGATATAAAAACGATAGGCACCTTGCTGACGCGGCGAATTTCCGTGCACCAGTAGAACCCGCTGTAAAACGGGAGCATTACGTCCATCAGCACGATATGCGGCGAAAACTCCGCAAATTCCGCAATGACGTTCCGCAGGTCCTCCGCGCGGCGCACCTCAAGCCCCCATTCGGAGAACTTGCGCGAAATTGCGCCCGCGATACCGTCGTCGTCCTCGACGAGAAATACCCTGTATGACCCGCTCATGTGTTGTTGAGGTTCTTAACGCTCTCTCGGCGGACAAGCTTGCCCGTGACGAGCGTTCTGCCGCGCTTGTAGCTGCCGTCGCGTATTTTATGGAGTATTATGTCGACCGCCTCCGCGGACATAACGCGGCTGTTTACGTCGATGGTAGTAAGGCGGGGCGTGCATATCGTGGAGTAGATATGGTTGTCGTAGCCGACCACCGAGATGTCGTCGGGGATATTGTAGCCCGAAGCCTTGAGCTGGTTCACGAGCTTATATGCTGCTTCGTCGCAGTTGCAGACGAACGCCGTCGGCATATCCTGCGGGAGGTTAAATGTCGGGAAGATATCGCTTTCGTTTGAGCGGTCGCTTATTATCCAGTCCTGCCTGAGCGGGATCCTGTTTTCCAGCAGCGCCTTGTAGTAGCCGAGGTATCTGTCCTGAATGCTGGAGGTGCTGCTTATGCTGCCGAGGAAGCCAATGCGGCGGTGTCCGTTCGAGATGAGGTAGGAGGTGAGCATATACGCGCCGTAGAAGCTGTCGGAAAGGACAGTTTCCGCGTCCTCGCGGCTCCCGTAGAAATCAAGGAACACCGTCGGGATATAATAGGACATCAGCTTGTCGATATATTCGTCGGAGAACTGCCCGAGCACGATAAGCCCGTCTACCTTCTTGTCGAGGACGGAGTTGGGTATCTCGCGGCTGCCCCCGTCGGCGTCGTCGACTACCTCGAGCATACCGTAATAATTCTGCTTCTGGAGCAGCTCAACGATATAGCGGTAGATTATCCAGTAAAACGCGGAAGCGTCGCTGATAAAATGCCGCGCGACGATTATTCCTATATTATAGGTAAGCCCGTCCTTTGCGCCGTGCCCGCCCGTGTGGATACGGTAGCCCATTTCGGTGGCTTTCTGCTTTATCCGCTCGCGAAGCTCCGCGCTCACGCCCTCGCGGTCGCCGAGAGCTTTGGAAACGGTAACGGTGCTGACGTTCATCACCTTTGCGATATCGCTCATGGTAACGGTTTTTTTGATCATTTTCTGTCTGTTCCTTTCCCTTACGTTAAAAAGATAGGATCATTGCCTTAAATATATTTTAAGTTAAAATGCCGGTTTTGTAAAGTAATAATATTAACCAAACTTTATATGTTTTTTTTGTGCATTAAGACAATATCAAACAAGAAACCGCGCTATAATGCGATATTTCTCCAGCATTTCCGTTTCGCTTATCGTTCTGTTTGCGGGGCTGGTCGAGGGGAGGCAGACTGCGTGCATTGCATTCGGGAAGAACCGCTCGTAAAGCGCCTGCGCCTTTTTCCCCGTGGTGAACACCGCGCGGATATCCGCCGCAGCGAATATCCTTTCGAGGTCATTCGGCACGGCGTTTTTTATGGAGCTGTCCGAAGCGCCGTCTATCTCGCAGGAGGAAAGCACGTCCCACAGCGCAACGCCGCGCCGCAGGCACATTTCCCTCCGCCCGTCCGTATCGGCGGGAATATCCTCGCCGAGTACGGCGCAGAGCATTTTCCAGAAGCGGTTCTGCGGGTGCATATAATAGAAGCCGCGCTCGCGGGACTTGGGCGAGGGGATAGTCCCGAGGATAAGAACGCGGGAGTTCCCGTCGAAAACAGGCGGGAACTCATGGTACACCTTATCAGAACTCATAGTCGCAGCTTACCGACTGTGTGCGGATAGTCTTGCAGAAATCCGACACCGCGACGTGAAGCGGGTTCACGCTGTATGATCTCAGCGCCTCGAGGCTGTCGAATTCGGACACGAGAACGGCGTCGAAGCTCCTGTCGCTCGGGTTGATGTTTATTCCGACCTCCATTGCGCGTATCTCGGGTATCTGCCCCTTGAGCGCGAGCAGCCTGTCCTTGAAAACGAGCATTTCCTCCCGCTTGTCCTCCTTGAATTTCCACATTACGATATGCTTTATCATTATAATTTATCTCCTTTTAAGTAAATATATACCGCTTAGGGCGGGATTTTTCCGCTTTTATTATAGCATTTTCCCGCCGTAAATGCAACATTATTTCCCGAAAAACCGCTTTTATGGCATATGTCTGAAAATATTGTGAAAACGGTGATGATTTTGAGAAAACTAGCACTCTAGTGTTGACAGTGCTAAAAAGTTGTGGTATATTATAATCACAACAAGGGAACAGGGAGAAAAAAGAGAAAGCTCCCGCCCGAGTTTTAATATAAATATTTTAGAGCAACCCGAACGATTGCGAAAGGAGTAATGACTTATGTTAATGCCCAGCACTTTCAGAAACAGCGTATTTGACGATTTCTTCGGAACCCCGTTCTTCACAACAAGAAGCACGGACAACATGATGAAAACCGATATCAAGGAAAACGACAGCAACTATGAGCTGACGGTCGACCTGCCCGGCATAAAGAAAGAGGACGTCAAAGCAGAGCTTAACGACGGCTATCTTACGATAAGCGCCGAGAGCAGCTCGTCCAATGACGAAAAGGACGACAAGGGCAGATACATCTGCCGCGAGCGTTATTCCGGCTCTTACAGCAGAAGCTTCTATATCGGCGACGGCGTAACCCAGAGCGACATTGCCGCGAAATTCGAGAACGGCACGCTTAAGCTGACCGTTCCGAAGAAGAACGCTATTCCCGAGAAGCAGACGAAGTATATCGCTATTGAATAATGCTTCCGTCTAACCATTGCTACCCTACCTCCTCATAAATAAACGGTGCTCCCCCCGAGGTGAATTTCATCTCGGGGGGAGCATTGCTGTTTTGTTAAGCTGCTTTAATCGTGGAGCGCAGTTATTTAAGAGTAACTATGCACTTTCTCGGGCAGGCCTCCGCGCAGGCGCCGCAGCCGGTGCATTTCGAGTAGTCGATGGACGCATGGTTGTCGTTTACGGCTATCGCGCCG
>CAMEPN010000075.1 GCA_945931735.1 uncultured Clostridia bacterium | reverse complement strand
TTTTTCAGCCTCGGGTCGCGAAGCGAAACCTCCTGCTCGATGTTCGTGGTGTAGTTCCACTTCTGGTCGAGCTTGTATATGCTCCCCGTGAACAGCATATTCAGCACGTCTTGGTCGTTGTTCATCCACCGCCGCCTGTTCAGCAGCTTGACTGCCGCGTCCGCCGAGGTGAGTTTTCGGCAGCGTTTCAGGTCGAACAGCGTTACGCCCGCGTTGAAATAGCGGCTGAGGTCGGTTATTCCCATGAATTTCTTCGCGTAGTCCTCGAAATTGTAGGGGTAGCCGTCGATGAAAAATCCCTTTTTCGTCATTCCGAACACCCTCGCCTCGACTGCCTCCGCGCCGCCTACGGCTTTGCCCATAAGGTCGGTGTCGAACAGCTCGGCGACATTTCCCTCAACAATAGTGTCGCAGTCGATGTACAATACCCTGTCGTACTCCGCGAAAAGCTCGCCGAGTATCGCAAGGCGGTAGTTGGTTTCGGCGGTTATGTAGGCGTGAGTCGCGTCCTTAACGCTTTCGCGGAAATCCGTCATATCAACGAAACGCACCGAGCAGTTTCGGAAAAGCGCGCCTGTCTTTTCCAACAGCGCGAGCTTTTCGGGCGAGATCGCGCTGTGAAGTATCACGATGTCGTAGACGCGGGACTTATCTGCGTTGCACAGCAGCGAATACATCGACACCGCGAGATACGGCGCATAGTCCTCGTTTGTTGCATAACAGATATTCACCGGCGCAAAGGCGGGTCTTAAGCTCTGCATATCATTCCTCCCCGAATAGGCAATAATCCCTATTAATGCCATTATACACTTTATTTTAATCCATTATTATGGAATTGTCAATAGACCTGTCTTAAAACGACGTTTAAGCGGCTTAAAACGACATCGGGAACAAAAAAAATCTCCGAAAGCCTATGGCAAGCATTTCGGAGATGTCATTTTTCAAATAAAAAAGCGGCTCTGGACAGCCAGAACCGCTTTGCATATATTCTGTCAGTAATTTCTTACATATAGGCAGGGCGGTCATATGCAACCTTTATAACGGCTCCACGCACACTGTCCTGCCATGAGCATACGCTTCTCTGCCGTGACGCTCCCAAGCAATTTATGGCGAGCGCCGCTTCATTACATTTCTGCAATTTCCGTCGGTATTATTATACACTGTTTCCGCTGTTTTGTCAAGCGTTTGTTCCTGTCCGCCGCAATTTGTTTTCGCGGTCAGGAATTGTGCTCCAGACGTTCGCGGAGAAAATCGCGTAAATTAACGCCCGACATCGTATTTTTACCGCCGACAACGCTCTCAAGCTCCTCGTCGGAGAGATCGCCGCCGTTTTCGCGCAGCGGATATAGCACCGCAAACGCTACCCTGCTCTCGTCCTCGGAAAGCTCCCTGCCCATTTCCGCCGCGAGCCTGCGCAGCTCCTGCTCGTTTTCCGCATAAATAAGCGGCTTAAGCTTCGTCGGCTCAAGGCTGACGAGCCATTCTTCCATGTTCATTGCAATTCTCCTGTCTGTGATACTTCTCGGTTTTCGTCGGGGTCGGCTCCCACCGCTTATACTCGAAAATTCCGCCTGATACAGACGTCAGTTCCTCGTCGGATAGAGGGGCTGGCTGCTCCGCCTGCTGCTTGTCCTTCTCGGGAATTTCCGTTTTTGTATCGCTCATGTTCAATACACCTTTTATTTTGCGCCCGCATTTCCGCTTTTCCCGCATACCGAAAATGTTTCACTGCATTCCGTTAAGCGGCTGTTCCCGCAGTACGGGGGACGTTTACCCGTTCATTTATTTATACGAAACTCTCGGGAAAAGGGATATTTTTTCGCCAAGCTTTTCCGGACATTGACCGCATTGGGAAAACGGATAAATATTCCAAAGCCGCTGTGTCATGTCAAAAATACTTTCGTTTATTATAGCACACGAAAAAAATGTTGTCAAGCAGCGCGCCGAGAACGCTGTTATGCGTTTTTTTGCCGTATTGACATATCGGAAATTTTGGTGTATAATAATAAAAATACGGCGCTCGGATACTGCCTGCCGAGGTGGAAACTGCGGCTTGGCAGGGTTATTAGATAAAATCGGAGGGACGATCATGACTGAGCGTGAATTTCCCGCAGAAACATCTGTTTTGGACGAGGTGCTGGCGTTTGCGGAGGAACAGCTTGAGGAAGCAGGATGTCCTATGAAAACCATGATGGCGGTAACCGTCGCGATAGAGGAGATGTTCGTAAACGTGGCGCGATACGCCTATCCCGAGGGCGGGGGCAGTGTCACGCTGTCCGCGCAGGCGCAGCAGGGACGTTCGATCACCTTCTGCCTCAGGGACAGGGGGATACCGTTCGACCCGCTCGCTAAGACAGACCCCGACATAACACTCCCCGCGGAGGAGCGGGAAATAGGCGGGCTTGGGATATATATGATGAAGAAAAACATGGACGAGGCAGCGTATTCCCGCGAAAACGGCGAGAATATACTCTCGATGACGAAATATTTTTAGGAGGGCTAATATATGACAATTTCCACGGAACAGAAAAACGGCTCTGCCGTTGTTGCGATCGGGGGAAGGCTTGACACCACGACCGCGCCGCAGCTTGAGGAAGCTCTGAACGCGCTTTCGGGAGAGGAGCCTGTTGTGCTCGACATGAAAGAGCTGGTGTACATATCCTCGGCAGGGCTTAGGGTGCTGCTCGGGGCGCACAAGCGTTTCAAGAAGAACGGGTTCAAGGTGACGAACGTGTGCGACGACGTGATGGAAGTCTTTGAAATGACAGGGTTCGTCGATATGCTCGTGATCGAATAAGAATAAGGGGACGGCAGGCGCTGTCCCCTTTTTGTTGTTTTACACGCGAAGCGGGGGCAGGTAAGCTGCGCCTATCAAGCTCTCGCAAAACAGGTCAGTAGTAAAGCGGCGACCTCCGCCATATCTATCCGGACTGCCTTTTCCTCCTGCGAACACGCCGGAAGCCATATTAGCTGTGCAGCAACTGCAAGCGTGAGGAGCAGCCGTGCTGCCTTTTTCATTGTTTATCCGCTCTCTTGCGGATAAGCATTCCCGCCATGACTGCCGCCGCCGCGAACGCCGTAACGACTGCCGTCATGTCCTCGGTCACGCCCGTGCTCGGGGAGATAGGCTCCGACTTGTCGGCGGCTTCGGCTGTTTCGGGGTCAGTCTGCTCGGTTTCGGTCTGTTCGGTCTGCTCGGTCTGCTCGGGGTCAGTCTGCTCGGTTTCGGCTTCGTCGGGGACAAACTCGATCATGCCCTGTTTGGAAACAGCCGCCTCTATAACGCTGCCGTCCTGCCTGAAAAACTCGATAAGCGCTTCGTCGCAGGCACAGAACTCACCCGTTTCCTCCGCCTCGGCGAGCGCGGGATAATAGCGCGAAACGGCAACATAGTTGTTCGTTGCGATGGTATAGAGCCTGTCGTTCTCAAGCGGGCTTTCGCCTACCTCAACGGATACTACGCGGCTGCCGTATTCCTGCGCGGGGTCGTATACAACTGTCATTCCACCGGTCTGGAGATAGCTTCCGCTGGACTGCGGCCACGCGTCGTATTCGCCGCTGTTGTTTGCGACAATGCACTGAAGCTGAATATCAATCGAGGTTTCGAGGATCTCCTTAAGCTGCGCCCCCGTTACCTGCTTGGTGACGATATAGTTACCGTAGGGGCTGACACCGATGATATCGCCGTAGGTGACATCACCCTCGGAAATGCTCGCGCGGATACCTCCCGCGTTCTCGAACGCAGCGTCCGCGCCTGTTTCGTTGAGGTAAGCGGCGGTAATGGCTCTGCCGAGGTTTGTTTCGCCAATTCTTAGGTGCTCCCATACGCCGTCAAGCTCGGCGGGAGAGTAGCCTACCGTCTGCCCGAGGATAACGCTCTGCTCGGCGTTTATCTCGTCAAGCAGCGCGGAAGCAGCCGCATTTTTTTCGTAGGCGGAAGCCGCTTCGCAGTCGACGGCAGTTCTGCTGTAATCAAAGGAAACGAGCGCGCCGCTTTCGTCCAGCGTGCAGTCGAGTTGGATAAGCCCTATTTCATAGAGATAGTAGCCGTCCTCGACAACAAAGGCTGTGGAGCCGTTCGGCGTGGTTACTGTGGTATCAAGGTCGATATGCTCGTGTCCGCAGAGCCAGAGGTCAACGCCGTCGACCTGCTCTGCAAGCCCCGCAGGGTCATAGGTGTGCGACAGCACGATCACCACGTCGCAGTCCTGCTCACGGAGCGCCGAAGCGGCATTCCGAGCGTATTCGGCGGAGTCGGTGAAGGTCAGCCCCTCGACGTTGGACGGAGCAGTCGAGGAGTATATCTTAGGGTCAATGACCCCGAAAATGCCTACCTTGAGCGTTTTGCCGTCCTTGGTTATTTCCTCGGTGTAAAACTCGTCCTTAAAGAACGGACTGCCGCTCTCGTCGACAACATTTCCCGTGAGCATTTTCGCGTCCGCGATATCGGCAAGCTCGGTCAGCCTGTCCTTGCCGTAGCTCCAGTCGTGGTTGCCCGCGGTCATTGCGTCATAGCCGCAGACCTTCATCAGCTCCGCGACGGACTCTCCCTCGACGAGCGTTGCGACGGACTGCCCGTGGAACATATCCCCCGAATCGAGGACAAGCCCGATGTCAGCGCCGCCGTTATATTCGTCGATAATGCCCGCGAGCCGCTCCATGCCTATTATTCCGCCGTCGGAATTTTCAATAATGCGCGCGTGGATATCGTTGGTATGTACTATTCTTATCTGAAAATCCGCCGTGTCCTCGGCGGCTGCCGTAAACGACACCGAAAACGCCGCGCACAGCAGCACGGCAAGTCCTGTACACAAAGATGCTATTTTTTTCATTTATTCTGCCTTTCTTAATTGCCACCCATCAACTCTTGCAGGTAGCGCAGCGACTTTTTATGTATTACCTTGGCGCTGGGGTACGACATCTGCATTTTTCCGCTATCTCCTTAAGGGTCAGCCCCTCATAGTAATGGAGAATAACAATGTCCCGTGAACGGCTGTCCAGCCGCTCAGGCGCGAGTGCGAGCCGCTCCGGCGTTTCGTTGTTTATCAGCCTTTCGTCGACGCTTCCGTCCTGCTCTATGTCCTCGGGAAGCTCCGAGAAGGTTTTTCGGATTCGGTAATAGCCGACCACCGTGTTTTTGGTGACGAAATATATCCACGTTGACAGCAAAGCCCTGCTCTCGTCAAACGCGTCCGGCTTCCGATAAACCTTCATAAAGACGCAGGAAACCAAATCCTCAGCGTCCTGAGGATTTGGAATCCTTCCGGAAATATACCGCATGACCTTGCCGCGGTATTCAACATAGACCATGTTCCTGTCTTCTTCCGACAGAAGCATTCACTTGTCCTCCGTTTTTTTGAAGGATTGTTCGGACTTAAAGCCGCCTGCGGCGCTGACGCCCTCCGGCTCATCATCGGACAAAACATTCAGACAGCGCTCCTGAGTTTCCTTGATAAGAGCCGAAAGACGCTTGTTCTCCGCGAATTTCTGATAATCGAACAGCGATTTCAATGCTTTGTCCATGGTTCACCTCAATTTTACTTCAAGAATTGCCGCCCGCGGTCGCTTCGATGCCGTCGGACAGCTCGCCGCTGCTTACGCGCGCGAATATTTCCGCAGCTTTTTCCGCGAAAAACTCCGCGCACTGCGCCTTGGCAAGCTCCGTACTCAAGAGCGCTGCGCCGGCTGCCCTTTTCGCGGGCAGTTATTCTCGGCATACCGAAAATGCTTACAGGCAGCGCGCTGACGGGTGCGGCGATATTGTATTCAGCGCATACGCGCGGAAATTTTGTTAAACAAACGGCAATTTAGGCATACGAAGCCCGCCCGAAACTGCCGCAAGGTCGTCGTCGGAAAGCTCGCCGCTCATAAGCTTTGCGAACATTTTCTCCGCCTTATCCGCAGTGATATCTATTCCCTGCTCTTTTAGCGCTCCGACAAGCTCTTTTGCCGAATTTGCGGCTTTGAGTTTATCGAGCATCTCATGAATATTTATGTTTTCCATACTGCGTGAGCCCTCCGTTTTCCCGAATTGTTATGGTTTTTTCTTAGCGGCGCCTCTGTACACGGGTCGAACATTGACCTGTTAATCGCGTCAGACCCTAATTTTTAAGCGTTGCCAGCCCTTTAATCGACGCGGTATTCGGATTGTTTTCGGAAATATTATCGGCAGATATCTCTTCAAAAAGCTGCTGTGCTATATCATCGGATATAGCTACCCTATGCTGCTTCGCAATTTATATTATATCCTCCGCCGACCCTGCTGCCGCGATCCTTTCGTACAGAGTCTGTAATTTTTCTTCGTCCATTGTGCCGCCTCCTTTTTGATTTGTGATAGGGCAGCCGTTCGGCAAAGCCTGCGCTGCCTTATTGTAAGATCATGTGCGGCTCCGTTACGTAACAGACGTATAAAATCAGAGATCGAATGGCATTTTCTTCATACGTTTGACCTCTATCGCTGAGAGCTTACTGCTTATTCCGCCGGAGGCTGCTTCAAGCTCGTCGTCGGACAGCTCGCCGCTTGAAAACCTTGCGAACATTTCCTCTGCCTTTTCCGCAGTGATCTCCATGCCCTCCGCCTTAGCAAGCTCTATAAGCTCCTTTACCGATTTCGCGGTCTTAAGCTTTTCAAGCAGCGCTTGTATGTTTGCATTTTCCATATTTTCACTCCTTAAAATGTAGTTTGGGTAGGTTTGTTATAGGTATATATTTTGAAAATACCACCTCTCATCGCATTTTCCCTTCCTCAGGACTTATCCTTAAGGCAACACCGCACAATTAACGGCTACCGCCTTTGCCCAGACCGACGCAGTCGTCTTTCACGCTTGCTTGCATATTTTCCGTCATCTTGCACAAATTTCGCTTGACGGGCGTCAGCCCGCCTACGCTCAATTTGTACAACCTGACGAAAAATCTGACTGCGCAATCGTACGACAATAATTATGCGGTGTTGCCTTAAAGCAAAACGCCTGTGCGGACATTACGCGCTCATTGTGTGATTTACCATTCTGTTCTTTTATACGACGGAATTTCCGAAAGGGATAATTTTTTTAATTGACGGCGGAGGACGCGTCGTCGAGCTGCTGCCGCGAAAAAAGCTCCGCAAAGAAGCCGTTCTTTTCCATGAGCTGCTCGTAATTTCCGTCCTCGACTATCTTCCCGCCGTCAAGCACGATTATCCGGTCGCATTGCTTTATCGTGGACAGGCGGTGCGCGATGACTATACGGGTGCATTTCAGCGCGTCGAGCGACTGCGACACCTTTTTCTGCGTGAGGTTGTCGAGAGCGCTTGTCGCTTCGTCGAACATGAGTATCTTTGGCTTGGGGGCAATTGCCCGCGCTATCATAAGGCGCTGTCGCTGACCGCCCGAAATTCCTCCCGAGCCTTCCGATATCTCCGTCGCCATGCCCATTGGCATACGGCGTATGTCCTCGGCAATGCCCGCAAGCTCCGCCGCCTCCCATGCGTCGTCAAGCGACAGCCACGGCGCGGATATGACTATATTGGAATAAATGTCCCCTTGAAACAGCTTCCCGTTCTGCATTACAACGCCGATATTTCGGCGGAGCGACTTGGGGTCAATGCTGCTCAGCAATCTGCCGTCGTAATAGACCGCGCCCTTCTGCGGCTTCTCGAAGCCGAGCAGCATTCGCATAAGCGTGGACTTTCCGCAGCCCGTCTTTCCGACTATAGCAACGTACTGCCCCGGGCGTATCTTAAGCGACACGCCGTCCAGTATCATCGGCATATTCTCGCTGTATCTGAAGGAAACGTTGTCCAGCTCAATTCCCCCCGAAAGACGGGTCACGACCTGCTTGCCCTCGGAAATTT
>CAMEPN010000074.1 GCA_945931735.1 uncultured Clostridia bacterium | reverse complement strand
GTTATTTTCAGCACCTCGGACGGCGACAGCCGCGCGTTTGCCCCGTGACAGGCAGCAATATAGCTTATCAGCTCGCGCGCTGTATAGCCGTCGGGGGCATTGGATATCGTGATGTCATTACAGGTGAAATCCGTCGTTATGCCCGCGCGGTCGCACAGGTAATTCAAAACCGCCTGCATTTTGCACGGGAATGTCGGCGCGGTCGCCTTGCTTGTATCGATCCAGCTCACGCGCTTGTCCAGCCTGCTCATCTTGTCATACGCAATGACCGCCGTAACGCCGTTTCTCGTGGTGCATTCGTCAACGTAGAACGTCCCCAGCCGCGACCATATCGTGTCGGGCGCGGTGCAGCGGTAAAACACCTCGACCTTTTTCAGCCGCCCGTTAAACAGCGTCGTAGCCCGCGTCTGCAATGTCAGCTTCGCGCTCATGCACGCGCCTATCTGCAACCCGTCCGACGCTGTCCGCGAAACGTCAATGCTGATAATGTCCCCGAGCCGCAGCCAGTCGCCCTCCTCGGAGTTCCCGTGCACCTTGACCATGAAGCCGAACTGCCGCGCGTTCCCCATCACCTGCGCAAGATAATCTTCCGTTACTGTCCGCATATCACATCTCCTCGAATGTCAGCGAAATGTCGCTGCACATGATATTGTCGCCGTCCGCGTAGAGTATCGGCGTAGGGATATCGCCGTCAAGGTGCACCGTGTACGACGTGCTGTCAACGCTCACCTCGAACGATATTGGCTTTATGACCGCCTTTATTGCATCCCATTTTTCTTTGGGGACAAGCGGTATCTGCACCGTTATCCGTGCTTTCGTCAGCTCGGAAATGCGGTCGACGACGAGCGAGCCGTTAAGCGTCTGCGCGACCGACTGCGAGCGGAATGTGTCGGCTATTTCGGGCGGGAGTATGATCCCGCTGACGTCGATCTCGCCTATTTTGAATACCATTCTGCACCTCCTAAAATGTAAACGGCGACTTACCGCTCTGCTTCGCCATGTCGTTTATATCCCGAACCGCCGCCTTGCCTATGGTGAGATCGCGGGCTTTCAGCTCGATAGTCACGTCGCCGATATCGTCGCTCAAGCCCTCGACCTTGCGCTGAAGCTTGGTTATCGCGTTCACTACGTCCGCGAGGGTGGTTTCCCCCGACTTCGACGTCGTTTCCTGCCCCAGCACGCCGGTCAGCGAGTTTATCTGATGGGCGGTCGCCGTGTTTCCGAGTACGTCCTTGCCGATGAGCGATTTCAGCGCGGCGGTCTGATCGTTGTCCCACATGGTGGGGACGTAGCTCGTTATGCTGATGAAATTGCCTTTCGACGCGCTTGATGCGCTTGAGCTCGAGCTTGAGCTGCTTCTGCTCGTATTCGTCGCTTCGACGCTCGGAATGTAGGTTTTGTATGTTGTTGGAGTAGGCTGCGGCACGCTTGAAGTACCCGTTGAAACGGCAGAGTTGATTACAGTGCGGTTTGCACCGTTTTTATAATAATCTGCATACCAGCTGCTCCCCTTAGGAGCATTGTACACGGTGTAATAATCGGGGGTAAGCGTACCGTTCGCCTCCATTTGGCGGCGTCGGCTTTCCGCTTCCTCCGCCGTCAGAGTATCGGCGAAATTATTGTTCCAGTAATAGGACTTTTCTGCGGTATCAACTACCTCGCCCAGTGCCTGCTTATACGCCTGCTCGGAGGTCATTCCGTTTCTCATCAGCTCGTTTGAGCGCTTTATGAATTGATCATCAAGCCCGCTGTATTTCTCGTCAAGCGCCGCTTGCTCGATCTCGTCGGCATGGAGCATTTCGTAGAGATTTGCTCCCATTTCGCGGAAAAATTCGCGGAACTCGTCATACCATTCCGCAAGGTGTGTGCCGAATATCTCGTCAATATGTGAAAATACATTTCGGAGCGTGCTCTCGAACCCGCTTCCCCACACTTCAATTCCGCCGATAAAATCCCCCTCAAGGAATTTGAGCAGACCCTCGAATGCGGGCAGCAGCGTATCGCCGATAAGCTCCGCAACGATCTTCAGTGCTCCGCCCAGCACGTCCTCAAGGAACGGAGCAAGCTCCCCGAGCAGCTCCTGCACAGGCTCAAGCGCCTGTCCTATAAAGTCCGCTACTGCATTGACAAGCTCCGCGACAATATCCAGTATATCCGCTATCGGGTCTATAAGCGACAGCACAAGGTCAAGTATCGGGCTGAGCAGATCCAGCACGGTGCCGAACAGCGGCAGAAATTTTCCGACAATACCGAGCAGCGGCGGCAGCAGCCTTTCAAGCAGCTTTTTTATAATGGGGAATATCTTATCGCCGATCCGCCCTCCTATCTCCGCAACGACAGGGAAAAAGCCGTTTTCAAGAAATTCCGTCAAATCGGGCAACACCGTCTGCATAACATCGGATATCAACTCAATTACAGGCGTGATCGCTTTCACCAACTGCGGCAGAACAGATGTTATCAGCTCGAGCAGCGGCTGTATCATCTGACCGAGCGTTTCGATTACAGGAGTGAGGCTGTTCACAAGCTCGGGGATAACGCTTTCCGCTATGCCGGACAGATCGTCCACTACTTCGGAAGCTACGGACATAAGGGTTTCTCCAAGAGGCTGAATAAGCAGCTCAACCTTGCGCTTAAGGCCGCCCCAAGCGTCCGACAGCGAGCTGTAATTTACCTCCATAATGCTGTCCATTGCCCCCGCGCAGTCATACGCGCTGTCGGATATTTCTCCGAGTGCCGCAACGGCTTCAACGCCGAGATCCTCCCACATGGTGCCGAACAGGTTGACGCCCGCCGCGTCGCGCGCGATCGGATCCTCCATTTCGGAAAGCGCCGTGACTACCGTTTTGAATGCGTCGCGCGCAGTATCTCCGCCCGCCGCGAATTTCTTCGCCATGTCCTCAGCGTCATAGCCGAGAGCTTCAAAGCCGGCTTTGGTGGTGTCGGAGCCGTCTATCGCGCGGATAGAGAACTCTTTGACCGCGTCGCCTACCTTGTCGAGGTTCCATGCGCCGTTCTCCGCGCCCTGCGCGAATATGTTGAACATATCGTCCGCGGAAAAACCAAGCTTCGCGAACTGCACAGAATACTCCGAAATGCTGTCAAGCAGCTCGCCCGAATAGTCAAGACCGTCCTGCGCGCCCTTTGCGATGTAGTCGTAGGCTTTCTCGGCGGATACGCCGAAATTCTCCTGCATAGCTTTCGCCGCGCGGGAACTTTCGTCTACCGCCATATCGAAAA
Organism: uncultured Clostridia bacterium; assembly: GCA_945931735.1. Classification (GTDB taxonomy): domain Bacteria; phylum Bacillota; class Clostridia; order Oscillospirales; family Ruminococcaceae; genus CAG-115. Next base: position 4,652 of record CAMEPN010000074.1, on the reverse strand, counting down.
CGTCCTGCAAAGTATAGGCGCGCTCGGTAACGTTCCGGAGCGTGGCTTCGTCCAGCTCTCCGAGGTTCTGTGTTATCTTGGAAACGCTGACCGCGATATCGTCGAAGCTCTCGCCGAAATTATCGCCGTAAACGCCTTTGATGACCTCCGCGTATTCCTCTGCCGCGTCCTCGGAAGCGCCTGTCGCGGAAATTACTCGGTTCACTGCCTTATCAAGGCTGTCGGCAGAATTTACCGCGGCGGTCCCGACAGCGACGGCAGCGGCACCCACAGCGGCAGCAGCGGCTGCGGCGGCTTTGCCTACCGTTCCGAGGGCTTTGCCGAGCTTGTTTTCGGCTTTGTCAGCCGTTTCCTCTGATTTATCCCCGACGCTGTCCATGTCCCTGCCAAGATCATTCAGCTCATCGCCGCACTCCTGCGCCGCTTCAGCTGTATTTCCGAACGCGCGCTCCGCGCTTGCGCCTATTCTGTCCGCGTTCTGTTCGGTTTTTTGAGCCGATTTGCGGACAGTATTCTCGGCGCGAGCCAAATCGGCTTGAAGCTTGCTGTCATCAGCCCGGATCACATATCTTACATTGGCTTCGTCAGACATTATCCCCCTCCTTTCTCCGCATTCGCCAGCAGCATATCAAACAGCCCGTTCCAGCCGCTGTCCTGCGTTGTCTGCGGGGCGTTCTTCGCCGGCAGCGCGTAAAGCGTTTTCAGCTCGGTCAGCCGCCGGATATACTCCATGTTGCCGCTTGTCGGCGCGGGAATAGCCTCCGCGCGAATGCGCATGATCTGCTTGATGGGCGTGTTCTCGGACAGCCCGTCGAACAGCGCGCTGAACGCACACCAGTGAAGCCGCCCCTGCTCCTTTATCAGGTCAATGCCGTAGTCCCGCATGAACGACGCGTAGATCTCCGCCGCGTCGAAATCGAAATCAACGGCTCTCTGCGGCTTTTTCCGCGAGGACAGCCTGCGCTTCGGCGGCGCGATGATCTCGTCAATGACCCTGCGCAGCACTCTCTCCCGAACCTCGAACGGCGGCGGCTTCGGGCAGTCGACTAACCACGCAAAGCCCGCGTCAACTGTTTCCTCGGGAGTGTGTTCCCCGTCGTCGGACAGCGATATGAACCGCAGCACGCGGTCAAACCACAGCGTCAGCCTGTATTCCCGCCCGTCTGCTGTTATTCGGTCGGGAAACGTATCGTACAGGGAAAATAGGCGCTTCATCTGCGCTTCCTGCCCTTGTAAATGCTCTTAAGCTGCTCGCGGCGGCGCGCAAGGCACTCGTTCACGCGGGGGAGTATCACATCGTAGATATACGGCACGACCGCGACGGACATCTCGATGTAGCTGTCCTCGAAATGCGCGCCTATCCTCGCCGCGTTCTCCGCGCCCATGCACAGAGAAATAACCCCGCACACAGCGCGTCCGTACTGCTCGTATGCCTCGCCGTAGTCCTTGTCGCCGACCGCCTTTTTCAGCGCCTGCTCCGCCGACGTCACCTCGGTAATGCTCCTGCGCAGCTCGGCGGCTATCGCGTCGATGTCGACCGTGAACTCCAGCGTTTCGCATACCTCGCCGCGCTCGTCGCAAAGCTGAAGCGCGTCCGTAATCTTCTCGCTTCTCCGTATCTGGTACATTGTTAAGCTCCTTTCAAAAAAAGCGGCGCGGAACACTGCCGCGCCGTATTTGTAACTTAAACGGTTATTTTCTCGCCGTCGTCGTCAAGCTTGCCCTCCTCGACGGTGGGCTTTCCGTTCATGGATATGACTATCGTCACGGCATTGGGGTCAGTGCTTTCGCCGCCCGCAATGGATATCTGCGTCAGCGTTACGGGGCAGGTGATTATCTGCCCGTTGCGCCCCAGCTTGAGGTCGGTAACACGCGCCGCGCCGGGCGTCCACTGTACCTTGTCGAGATAGGCGCACACCGGGTCCGCCGCCATAAAGTCGCCCTGCAATGTAACAGTTGGCGCGAAGCCCGTCACCGCGGACGAGCTGTATCCGCCGTCGCTGAGATAGGACGCGGAATAAACCTTTTCATTCAGCGCCGTGGTGGTGTTCTTGAATGCGTTGCAAAGACTGCTGTAAGTCGCTGTCGGACCGCTCGGCGTTGTGTTGATGAACGCCTTGACCTCATGGTTAAGCTCAACGCCCGCCACCTTGGGTAATGTCTGTGCCATTGAATTTCCTCCTTAAATCAAATTATTATCCGCAGGCTGACCGACAGAGAGTATATCCACCCGCTGCCGTCCTTGCCCACAAAAGAAGGCTCGCTGCGCGCCGAGGCATTCACCACGGGCACGGCAAGCCCTGCCGTATCGCAGGCGTTCGCTATCGCGCAAAGACAGCCGTAAGCCTGCTCCTGCCTTGTCGTTTTTGATAATATATCGAGCGACAGCACCGCGCGTCGGTTTTTAAGGTCAAGCGAGGTAAACTCCCGCGTGCCCGTTACCACCTGCACCGCGATACCGCCCTCCGTCGGGAGAAGCCCCACGGTCACGCGCTCGCCCGTTATTTCCTGCGCGAAGCTCCGAAAAGCCTCGACCGCCTTTTCCTGCGGGGTCATTTCTCCATCTCCTTTCGCAGCGCCGCTTCAAATATCTGCTGCCATTCGTCCCCGTGCTCCGCCTGCGCTCTCTCGCACCAGTGCGACCCGGCTTTCGGGTTTTTCAGCTTGTCAAATTTCAGCCGCACCTCCGGCGAAGCCTTGACCTTCGTCTGACCCTCGCGGGCGTAAGCGGAGCCTGTTTTCGGGTCGACCATCAGAATGCCGTGATAGAGGTACCGCGCGTAAGGCGTCGCCCATACAAGCTCGCCGTGCGCGATATCGCTGTGTATCGCGGAGCTGTCTTTCAGCCCGTCCCGGTCGTCGGGGACGTATTCATTCATGTCGGCGATTATCTGCTGCGCGGTTATCCCGACAGCACGCTCGCCCGCCGCGCTTATCTTTGCCGATATCTGCGCCGAATTAATGCTCACCGTTACGGGCATAACCCCACCTCCCGGAGTGCCTCCGGACGCAACCCAACTCGCGTTCCCCGCTGCTTGAATTGCGGCTGTAAGGCTTTAACCCTGTTATAAGCATAACCCCACCTCGATATGATGTAGTTTTCGCTTGTCGTAAAGCTCCTCGACGGTTTCGACGCGGTATTCCCTGCCGCCGAAAACGACCTGCTGCCCGACCTCGAACGTGACCTCGGGCGAGCTGTTGCGGCAGTCGTATAACAGCGACGCGACAAGCGTTACGGAGCGGTTGTCCGACGTAACGACAAGCTTCTCGCACGGCTCAACGCGGATATTTTTCAGCTTTGCGAGCAGCGTTTTCTCCTCGCTCTGCCATGCGCCGTCAGTGACCGCATACAGCTCCGCCGAGTGTATCAGAAGCGGCCGAGGGATAGGCTTCACAGGCTCACCCCCCGAAACAAAAGCCCCGTCGGCTCAAGCAGCGCGCAAGCCTGTCCGCAGAGCAGATTTGCCGCCGAAGCGCCCTTTGTCCCCGCCCCGCCCGAATAGCTGAACTTCCCGAGCGACACCGAGCCGTCAGAGGTTTCCGACAGCGCCGAAACGCCGCCGTTTTCGATGATAAACTCCGCCTGCGCGCACACGGCGCGGCTGACCGCGTCGCGGAGCACATCGGGGACAGCCGCAGCCGAATACCCCGACAGGAATATTTCCCTGTCAACGATCATCTCCGCCCGCTCAAGCGCGGCGGTCAGCTCGTCGGTATCGCCGCTGTACCCGCTGTCCCAATGCTGCGTGTAATACTCCGCCGTTACCATCATGCAACGGTGATGTAGCCGACCTTGACGCACTTCTTGCTGCTGTCGATGTCAATGATCTCGATAACGTCGCCCTTTTCGCAGGCGATCTGAGTGCTGTTCGAGGTGAAAGCGTTGGTCGTCGCGATCGCGGTGAAGTCCTCTTCGAGCTTCGCGCGCTCCGCGGGGTTAATGCGGTAAACGAAAGAGCCGGCAGCCGCTTCGGTGACAGTCACCTTGCACTTTCCGGAAGCAAGCGCGCCCTGCGTCAGCGTGAGCGAGCCTGCGGAGAACACCGCATAAATAGCGCTCTTGCGCAGTACCTCGTGACCGTAGACAGCACGCCCCTGCACTGCAGAAGCGCCGATGTGCTTGCCATCTTTGAGGTCGTTCACCGCGATAGGAACCTTCCAGCCGTGCACGCGGGTGGCATATTTCGGGTGTCCTGCGATCATGGCGAGGTTTGCTGTGCCGTCGTTCCATTCGATGATGTTAAAGCCCGCCATTCTGCCGAGAATACCCGACTGGATAAGCTCTGCGCCGAGGTCGGAAGCCTTGACGAACTGGTCGCTTTTCAGCATTTCGGCGTAAATGTCGGGTGTAACAAGCAGATAGCGCTTGCCGTCGTTGGGTACGTTCGCCTTGCTCATCAGCTTGCGGATATTCACGACCTCGCTGTCAACAGCGTTAGAGGAGATCGCGGATATGTTTATGTGTGCGCCCTGCGAAAGAAGCACGGAGCCGCCGTCGGTATCCATAGTACGCGCCATGGAGTAACCCGCGCTGTCCAGTCTGTCCGCGACGAGGTTGTCGGGAACAGCCGCGGCGTCATAACCGTCGATAAGCTCGTTGACGTACTTCTCCTTGTTGATAAGAATGGGGCGGTAAACGGTAGAGATTTCGG
>CAMEPN010000073.1 GCA_945931735.1 uncultured Clostridia bacterium | reverse complement strand
AACACAAGAAAATAATGGAAACTTAAAACAGGTTAGATTCTTTATATAGATTTTTCCGAAAGGAAGTACAACAAGGCAAAACACTTTTTTATAAGGATATCCGAACTGGCTGACGAACAGATAAAAACATTTGAAGCCGTTGATGGGATGGAAAGCGACGAATGGGACAGATAAACAATCACTACAATATTTTAAGCACGATCAAATGACCGTGCTTTTTTATTTGCCGAATGGAGGAAAAAATGACTAAAAAACAACAGGAAGTGCAGGTCACCGTAAATGCCGCCCTGCAGGCGAGCATTACGCCAATTGGAATTGAATTTTCTATGAACAGGCTGCGCCTCGGAGAGAATTACTGCTGCATATTTGCGATAACAGATTATCCCTCGGAATGCGATTACGGTTGGTATTCTAGACTTACAAATATCCCGGGAACAACTGTATCAATAAATTATGAGCCTATCGACAATGGCGCGGCAGTGAATGAAATTTCAAAGAAAATACGAATGTACCGTGGACAGGCGGCAAGTACAAAGGATCCGCGTGAACGGCAGCGCTGCCAAAAAGCCGCAGACGATCAAGAGAAAATCATGATAAAAATGGATCAGAACGGCGAAATCATGGGTAAATGGAACACCACAATAATGGTTCTCTCCCGTGACAAGGATGATTTTGATTCACGCTGCGACCGTGTTAAAAATGTATGCAGCCTTATCGGCTGCAAGGTGCGTATTCTCGCAAATCTGCAAAAGGAAGGTTATCAGCAGATATCCCCCACTTATCCGCAGATAAAGCGCATACAGGAAACTTCCTCAAGATATTTCCCTGTAAGCACATTTGTCGGCGGATTCCCATTTTCCGCAGGCGGCTTTAATGATGGCAGCGGTTTTTATTTAGGGAAAAACAGCGACGGTGGACTTATGATGTTGGATTTGTGGAAACGGTCAGACAACCGAAATAACAGCAACATTACAATTGTTGGAGGATCGGGTTCGGGCAAGTCGACTGCAATAAAGCACATAATCGCATCAGAATACGCCCGCGGCACAAAAATAATTATAATTGACCCCGAGGGCGAATATAAGGAAATGTGCAATAATCCGCTGTTTCAAGGCAGTTGGATAGACGTCGCGGGCGGACGCGGCGGACTGATCAATCCACTTCAGATACGCCCCGTACCGCCTGATGAAGAGGACAGCGAGAAAGAAGTTACAGAAAAGGACAGTATTGGCGACCTTATGGTACATCTGAAAACACTTGAAACCTTTTTCACACTGTACCTCCCATCGCTTGATGACAAACTAAGGGCATTGCTCAACAAGTCACTGGTAGAGCTATACGCGCGATTTGGGATAGTATGGGACACTGATGTGACTAATTGGCGCGCGGAGCAATTCCCCACAATAGGTGATTTATATAGTCTTATTGCTGATAAAGCAAAATCATCTGACCACAACGCGGAATATTACGACGACCTAACCACCTACCTTGATGGTGCTGCGAATGGAGCAGACCACCTGCTCTGGAACGGTTATACCACAATCGACCCGAAGGGCGGTTTTATTGTGCTCGATACAAAGTCGCTGATACAGATGTCGGGAACGGTGCTTGCGGCACAATATTTTAATGTGCTTTCATGGTGCTGGGAGCAGATAACTCATGACCGCAAGGAACGTATAATGCTTGTTGCAGACGAGTGTTGGACTATGATAGATCCGCGATGCCCGCAGTCACTTGAGTTCTTGAAAAATGCAGAGAAACGTGCGCGAAAGTACGAAGGCAGCATAGTTGTCGGAACACAATCTACAAACGACTTCCTCGCTCCCGAGGTTAAGTTCTGCGGACAGCCTGTTCTTGATCTGCCTACGTATAAGCTGTTGTTTTCAATGGACGGAAAATCACTTAAGGAAACAACGGAGCTGTTTAACCTTAACGACGCGCAAACTGAGCTGATTTCGGCTAATCAGCGCGGCGTTGCTTTGATGAAGGTAGGCAGTCAAGCTGTAAAGGTAAAATTCGTTCTAAGCGATGAACGTCTTGAGATGTTCGGCAAGGGCGGAGGAAGATAATACAGAAAGAGTGTTGATACATGGCATTTAATCCGAAACTTGTTACGTTGGCGCTGCAAGCAGCCAAAAATGAAGACATTCGAAAAGCAGTGCTGTATATTGTGTTCATGGCTTTAGGCGTTGTAATGCTGATTTTTGTTATGTTTTCGGGACTGATAAGCGGCTTACTCGCAATAGTAGAAAACACTGACCTCAAAAATCACTGGGATTATTTCCGCAGCAGCATATCAGAGATTTTCAACGGGATAGAGGGTGATATAAGCACCGATGTAAAGGACGAAGTTTACGACTTTATGCCCGAGTTCTCGGTTAACCTCTCTAAAGCTACGATTGCTAACAATTTCGACGGCAGCTCGCTTATCCTCTACGATGAAAGCGAGATAGAGCAGGCCCAGAATATCATGCTGGACTATGCAGAGCAGCTCCGAACAATAAATACGCAGGAGGACTTTGACAGCTTCATTTCCGACTTTGATACGGAGCTTTCTTTTTCGGAAATCAGCGATATCCGTTTCACCGATGATACCGGGATAGACAACATATCCGAATACGGCGACGATCTTAAAAAATTCCTCTACAATCGAGCTATGGAACAAATGCCGGTTTACAGCTATTCATTTGACCGTGTAGACATAGACGGAGTATCTGCCGATCGTCAAACGCTTGTTGTCACGGCGGCAGACGGCAGCTCACAGACCGTTGAATACACCTGCATAGGCGGCGGAGAGATATATCTGCCCGAATTTCTGGCAATGTACCATATTCGGCAGGCACGGGAATATCTTGTAGAAATAACACAAAAGCAGGCTCCCGATATAGACACACAGATACAAGACGCTATCGGCGGCATTCCCGAAACCGCCGAGGACGCACAGGAATATATTGAAAGCTCTTGGGAAGGCATTATTAACGGCAGAGGGGCAATTACTCTAAATATTTTTGACGTTTCTAACCTTAAGGCAATTGTTGAAAATGCAGAAATGGACGGCGCAGTACAGATCAGCACAGAACGCACCTCAGATAAGCTTTCCATCACACTTGAAACTGTTAGCTCTGATTTATGGAAAAATATTTTTGAAATAGATGAAGAGTTTTGGCAATATGTTGATGAAGAGCAGACTGCAATAGAAATGGTACTTGAGGATAACGGAATACCAAGGGAGGAATGGACGATTTCTCTTGACAACATGGTTCAAGTTGCACTGTTCGTGTATTTTGAGGGATTTTTCGAACTGCCTGTAAGCAGCTCCGAGCTGAATTACGGTAGTAATGGAATATTATCGCAGTGTGGTGATATTTCAGAGATACATCAATACACTTATGGTTCAAGCATATATGGCGTTCCCGAAAATGGAATAACTCTTGACCTTACAGGAAAAGCAGCGATTCATGCGAACTTGTTAGACTGCGGAAACTGCATACAGGATATTATCGTTTACGATGTGTGGAATATGGACGAGCAAACAGTCGAAAATACCACAGAATCGAGGGTGTTCAATCAAAGCGCAGTCACGCTTGCGTATATCATTGACACATATCAGTTTGAAGATGACTACGGCTTCCCTTTTCCGTCAATCAACGGCGTAAGCAACACCGGCACAGTAACACTGTTTCTTGAGTTTACTTGTCTAAGCGAAGTGGAGTTTGAGGACGTGGATATAGGCAGTTCCGTTGACATAGGCGATATTGTTGTGGGATACTCACACGATGGGTATTACAGCGACCAATATGACCGAGGACTGTGGCGTCATTCTCTGAACCGGGACGAATGTGTGCCGCACGTTGGCATAAAGACCTACTTTATGTCGGGCGAAGTTACACCGCCCGAGCCGCCGGAGGGTACCCATTATTACAACGGACCGAGCGTAAGCAATATCGGCGTTGCAGCCAATCCACGACTTTGGTTTAAGGGCTTTCGGACGGGTATGAGTGACGAATTGTATGATACTATAAAAGCAATTGAGCTTGATTAAGGAGGATACTATGCGACTGTTTATAGACATGGACGGAACGCTTGCACGTTTCCACGACGAGGTACAGTACCTTGAGCGTATGTTTGAAAAGGGATTTTTCAGTGGGTTGAAGCCCTTTACGCAGGCGGTACAAGCTGCAAACAAGCTTGCTGAAGAATCAAACGGAGAGTATGAGGTTTTTATTCTGTCAGCCGCAGTTGACGGTGAGCCACCGTACTGCTGCGACGAGAAAAATCAATGGCTTGACAGGTACTGTCCTGCTATTGACCGCGAACACAGAATTTTTACACGCGTGGGTATTCCGAAAGCAGAATATATTCCCGGCTGTATCGGCGCAGATGATATTCTTTGGGATGATTATAACAAAAATCTCGAAGAATGGGAGGCAGATGGAGGAACAGCTGTCAAATGTAAAAACAATATCAACCATAAGGGTTTAATCGGTACCCTATGGCAGGGAAAAATCATTGAGAACGAAATTCCTGCCGACGCCATCGTCAGCCATTTTTCTGAAATTATTCGTGAAGCTGCCCAAACCTCGGAAGATGAGGCTTGGGAAATTTAATACATAATGAAAGGAAGATAACCATGATTAACCCCTTACTAATTGCCCGTAAGGAAAATGCGGGTATACTCCGCAAAATATGCACCGAGCTAGGCGCAGTCCCGCGCGAAATGGCGGGTGACGAATGGTCGCTTGCTCTATTCATAAAAAGCGACCTTAAAAACTATTTCTATCAATCACATTATGTGCTCGATGCGTCCGCATTCATTGAAAAGGATGATGATTTCATTGCTATGTGCGAGGGAATAACCTATCAGAAGGACAATGCCAATATAATCATCTATGCGGATCAGTACTATCCCGGGGACAACTTCCTTGATAAGCTTGTCCATCATGGGTTTACAAATATTGTGGCTAATTATCCCGATGTCGACGACCAAACCAATATAAGCAAAATGATGGAGGATCTCAAAGAGTGTCTTACCGACGGACTTCCCAAAAAGAAATGGCGGAGGTTTGATAAATCGTTTGACGCGCTTGCAGAAGCCCGCGAAGCAGCGCTTATTGCTGAAAAAGAAAGAGAAAAACCGCGCTTTTCACAAGCAAATCTTCACATTGCTGTTGTCGGATCACAAAGCCGTATTGGAACTACTACCCTTGCACTGCGGCTTGCGGCGTATTTTCATGTCCGTAACGCTGAAAGTGTGGTCGTATGCGCAAATAAGCGGAATGATTATCAGATTGTTATGATGCGTGAATATTTTGATAATCAGCAGCAAAATGGTGTCCTAACTGTAAGTGGTGTAGATATCTGCTCCAAAAAAGATGATCCGAGTAAAACGTATAATGCAGAAATATACGACTTCGGCAATACGCCGACATCTGAGTTGGACTTCACAGGATTTGATAAAATATACGTTGTTGGCGGAACATCATGGAATGAGCTGCCAATGATTTATGACGCGCAGACCGCAATGAATAAGGTAAACTATTCCGTTGCCATCAATTTCTCTGACGAATCCTCAATCGAAAAGCACAGGGATATCCTATCGGTAAATCTTAATGATGTCATTCTTCTCCCATATGAACCCGACCCGTATGTGGTGAAGCAGTACGAAGAAATATTCGATAATGAATTTGCAGAATGGGCAGATGTCAACTCGGAAGAAGCCGAATTCTCAGCAGAATAATAAATATAATGGAGCGTGCAGCATGAAACAGAACAGGCAGTTTGTCAAAGTGAGCGAGGATTTCATTGGAAAAGAACTGTCCGCGGGCGCTGTCAAGGTTCTGTTTCTGTTGGCTTCCATTGCGCAGGCATCCCACAGCAGTTCCGTCGTGATATCCAACGCACGAATATCCGAACGCACCGGACTCACCAATATAACACGGTTTATCAACGAGCTTTCTGCGGCAGGTGCGGTGATTGACCGCCTAACCCGTTTTAAGGATAACCGTCAGAAGTGCAATGCTTACGTACTGTCAGATAAATTTGCTCATCCCCAAAACTACACGCTTGTTCCCGTGACAGCAGTAGAATTGCCCAAAAGCTGCCTTAAGCTGTTTATCTTGTATTGTGTCCATGCAAACGAGGAAGGGCGCTGTCTGCTTTCGCTGTCGATGATACATGAGCTGTCGGGCATGGCTAAAGGCACGATTGTATCCTGCAATAACGAGCTTTCTGAGCGCGGGTTTATTGCCAAGCAGCAGTATATTCGCCGCGAGGGTGACTATGGCTATAATAGGGTATATATTTCTCACCTGCTGCGGCACAAACATGGGCTGCGCAGGGCGGAAACGTTTCGTATCGTCGTTAATTCTGGCAGGCTTATGTATGAAAGCAAATGCTCAGCCGAAAACTCGTTAAGCCAACCAACATCTGATTTTTCTCGGATAATGCGTTACCTATTCAGAAGCTCACGCGTCGCAAGATTTTTAAGGAACATTTTCCGCAGCACAAAGCGTGCTGCGATTTTTATTTGCAAAAAACAGGGTAGTCGAAAAACGAACACCCGATTTATATATCTTCAACCAGTATTAATTATTTAAAATATTATTGCCGAAAAAGAAAAATTATTATACTTCCGGTAATTTGAAAGGAGCTATTATGTTAAGCACAAAAGACATTTCACAGCGTATCGCCGACGCATATGGCAAGCGTGAGCGTCTTGCAGCAACACTTGACAGGCACACAGCAGCGCTTGAGAAGAAAACACTTGAGTTTCAAAACAAATACAAGATGTCCCCCGAGGATTTTACCGAGGATATGATTCGCGGCAATGAGCAGGCTTTTTGGGATCACTATGCGATAAACAGCAAAAAAGAAGATATCAGGTCCGTTGAGCGCAAGATCAAAGATGTCGATGAACGCATACAGAAGCTGCGTACCGACCTTAAGTCAGCCGAAGCTCGTGAAGCTTTTATGGACAATGAAATACCCGATGTGATAAAGGATTTTTATGAAAACTGGAAACGCGACAGCATTTCTTTTTTCAGTAATCGCTATGACGAGTATCATGAATTTGCCCAACAGCTCCGCATTGAGGAATTTGCTGCCCGCCGTGAAGCTGTTATGACCCTGCCTGCGTATTCTCAGTATGCTGCAAGGATAGACGGTATGAGCGATTATGATCTTCTCAACGTTCATCCACGACAGCCGATGGAGAGCTTCCTGAAAGAGCGCAGGTTGGATTTTCACAGCATAGCAGAGCGCAAAAGCAGTTTCGCTGGCCCTGTAGTCACTGCGATGTGCAGATATAACGATCCTTCACAGCGTCTGGAATACCTTAAGAATTACATGGAACGAGAAATGCACAGCAGAATGATGGATCTCGCTCGGCGGATAGGAGAACACGTCGGTAAAATCACTGACGCGCATGGTCTTCATATTCAAAACGGAGAGATTGCAGGTACAATCATAGGCGAACGCGGAACAGCGTCTATTCAGACGATTGGTGCCGGTGGGTACAATATTCAGCGATTTCATTTCAGGACGCTCGTCCACCCCATTGAGCAGTATGAAGTCCAGCAGACACAGCCCGACTTTGATGAGAGCGAGGATTGTGATATGGAGATGTGAATAATAAGAATACAGGTGCCTCACGGTGAGACATCCCCCCACAGAAATATGGAGGTGCTTCACGATGAGGCACCCCCACCGAAATATGTAGGTGCTTCAGCGTGAAGCACCTGCTGCGATTTTGAAATGTGAATCGAAAAGAATGTAGATGCTAACTATACATGTATTATAACAGTCATTAATTCTAGTATTTAAGGAAAGTTTGCTGTGATAAGAACACTTCAAATTCTTCTTTTGTATATGTTTCTACGTTATTAACCAAGAAGGGAGCCA
>CAMEPN010000072.1 GCA_945931735.1 uncultured Clostridia bacterium | reverse complement strand
CGATCATCGGCGCTTCTACCTCCATCAGCGTTACTGTGGGGTTGAGGATCTTCTTTTTAATGATTTTATACATATTTCTCTCCTCTCAACAGACATGAAAATTATTCCTAAAAAATACTGTTTGAAGGCCCCCGAAGAGCTCTTCAAACAGTATACATTATGTCAGGTCAGATACTATGACGCTTTATCAGAAATCAACCTCGGTGTCGTAGTAGCAGCACTTGAGCAGCTTCTCCATTTCTTCCTGTGTAGGAATGCGGGGGTTGGAGCCTGTGCAGGCGTCGCCGATAGCATTCTTTGCAATCTCGGGAAGTCTTTCAAGGAATACGTTCTCGGGAACGAAGCCCTGCTCAGTGGGATAGCTGTCTGCGCCGTAGTTCTTGATGCAGTGAGGAATGTTCAGCTTGTCGTTCATGCCGCGAACATACTCGATGAGGAGCTTTACCTTCTCGTCGTCGCTGCTGCCGCCGAGGTGCATATAGTCAGCAATTACGCCGTAACGCTTCTTAGCGGTAGGATCCTTTGCGTTGAACGCGATTACCTTAGGCAGGTACATAGCGTTTGCAGCGCCGTGAATGATGTGCGCGCCGTAATCAGCAAAAGCTGCGCCTGTCTTATGCGCCATGGAGTGAACGATACCGAGCAGCGCATTGGAGAAAGCCATACCTGCAAGGCACTGTGCGTTGTGCATCTTGTCGCGCGCGTCCATATTGCCGTTGTAGGAGTCAACAAGCTCGTTCTGTATCATCTCAATAGCGTGGATAGCAAGCGGGTCTGTGTAGTCGCAGTTTGCGGTGGAAACATACGCTTCGATAGCGTGCGTCAGAGCGTCCATACCTGTATGAGCGGTCAGCTTCTGGGGCATTGTTTCCGCAAGCTCTGCGTCAACGATAGCGACATCGGGAGTTATCTCGAAGTCAGCGATAGGATACTTGATACCCTTGTCGTAGTCGGTGATGATGGAGAATGCTGTAACCTCTGTTGCTGTGCCTGAGGTAGAGGGGATAGCGCAGAAATGAGCCTTATGACGAAGCTCGGGGATACCGAATACCTTGCACATATCCTCGAATGTACATTCGGGGTACTCGTACTTGATCCACATAGCCTTTGCAGCGTCGATAGGAGAGCCGCCGCCCATTGCTACGATCCAGTCAGGCTCAAATTCCAGCATTACCTTTGCGCCGTTCATAACGGTAGTAACGGAAGGATCGGGCTCAACGCCGTCAAGGATCTTGACCTCCATGCCTGCTTCCTTGAGGTAATCCTCAGCCTTCTGAAGGAAGCCGTTGCGCTTCATGGAACCGCCGCCTACTACTATGATAGCCTTCTTACCCTTCAGATTTTTCAGATTTTCAAGGGCGCCCTTGCCATGATATAAATCTCTCGGTAATGTAAATCTAGCCATTGTTTTGTCCTCCTTGATATGTTTGAAACAGCCATATTTAATCAACTTTTCGGGTTGATTTTTATTACATTAATATTATAACACCGCGCTCGGAAGTTGTAAAATGTATTTAATGCATAACATATATATGCCCGTCTACATATTAAACATATTGCAACACATGGATAAAAAAACTTTTGTTTATCTTTAACAAAGGCATTATGTTTTCCTGACCACAAATATCATTGTTGAAAACAAAAAGCCCGCAATTTAGTGTGATTCCGATAAACAGTTTTCGCCCCGCCGAGCAAATCATCTAACGCTTAGATGAAATTTCGGCGAGGCGGAACTGCCAAAAGGGGCACCCTTTCTTTCGGGCAATATGATTTTTATTCGCGCTTGATAGCCTCCAGCGCGGAAATATGCACTGCCTTGTTTGCGGGGTAAAATCCCGAGCCAAGTCCGATAATGATAGAAAACAGTATCGCAAATCCCGCCAGCCAAAGCGGCACTATCGAAACAGGGCTGTTCGCGGGATCCATTACCGTGGGCAGGACTTCAAAGAACTGCTGAATACTCTCGAACTGCATTTGCGACGACACGATGTTGATTATCAGCGCAATAAGGAAGCTTATCCCCGCGCCGATGATCCCGCCGATAAGCCCGATAAAGCCCGCTTCCATAAGGAAAATCGCGCGGATATTCCCGAGGTAGCAGCCGAGCGCCTTCATAACGCCGATCTCTCTGGTGCGTTCGGATATCGACATTATCATCGTGTTGGTTATTCCGAGCGCGGCGACGAACAGCGACACAGCTCCCAGTCCGCCGAGCATCATCTGCTGCTGGCGCGCTTCCTCTTCGAGGGGCTTTCTTATGCTCTCCATCGAATAGGTCGAGTAGCCCATCTTCTTTATCTCCGATTCAATGTCCGCGACCTGCGAAATGTCCATTGCCTTAACATAGATCTCGTTATAAGTGGACTCATTCTTGTTGTTTTGGGTCTTGGTCGGATATACGAGCTTTTCCAGCGCGTCAAGGTCTGACGTAAAGAAGATAAAGCCCTCGCTCGTTGCGTAGTCCTTGTTGTAATCCTGCTTTACTATGCCTGTAACCGTCACCTCTTGAGTGATCTTTTTGTCATAGTCCTCATAGGAATAAAGCTCCATTGTCAGC
This sequence comes from uncultured Clostridia bacterium, assembly GCA_945931735.1. Taxonomy (GTDB): domain Bacteria; phylum Bacillota; class Clostridia; order Oscillospirales; family Ruminococcaceae; genus CAG-115. The sequence goes on along the minus strand of CAMEPN010000072.1, from coordinate 5,343 downwards.
TTCTGACCCAGCATATTGAAATACGGGTCGGGCAGCTCGGGGTCCTCGTTGTATTCATCCTGCCCCGTGTCGGGGTTGTATTGATACATATAGCTCCAGCGGTCTATCATGTTGTTGCCATCGGGACGCTGCGAGTCCATGAAGTTGTATGCGGTAAACTGACCCGCGAGCACCTCAAACTTTGACTTTGGGTATGTACCCTCGAGCAGCTCGAAGCCGAACTTTTCCATTGCGTCCTCGCTTATTCCGACTATCTGCGCCCAGTTCGCCTGATACCTGTTCTGCTCGCCCGCATAAATAGTGTACCCGATGTTATCCAACGACGCCTTTCCCAGCGCAACGTCGACATTAGCTATCTTTTGGAATTTATTGAGCGCCTCGTCGTTTAGCTTGGCGTTGCTTCCGCCCGCGTAGACCTGTATAAGCGTAAGGTCGCCCATTCCCTCGAGCATTATCTGCTGAGAGTTCTGCACGCCTATGCCTATGGACAGCATTGTAACGATCGCACAGCAGCCCACCACTACGCCGAGCACCGTAAGGATAGTACGGCTTTTTCGGCGCAGCAGGTTTTGCAGGCAGATCTTTATCATATCAATTATTTTCATGGCTTAGACCTTAGTTTCCTTGTCGCTGTCGGACGTTTCGGACAGAACATCGTCAAGATCGTCCTCCCAGTTTATGTCCTCTTCGGTAAGCTTTCTGCGCTTCGCCTTGGCGCGCTTTGTGAGTACAACTATCAGAACCACAATTCCCGCCGCTGCGACAACTCCTATACCTATCCACACAATGAACCACGGGAAGCCGCTCTCCTCTTCCATAGGCATTTCATCGGTCATAGACCATTCCATCGTGCCGGGGTCATTATACATTTCCTCAACGGGGAAGCTTACGGGATATTCCTTTACAACCTCGTTAAGCGTTGCGTCGTCATAGGTTATCTTTATCGTAAACTCGCACTGACCGCCCATATACGGCGTTACGATGAAGTCAAACGAGCCGTTTGCGCCGGGCGCAAGGTTTCCAAGCACCTTAGATGTAGACAGCGCGCTTACATCGCCGACGATCTCCGCCTTGCAGTTGGAGATATCGCTCCTGCCCTTGTTCATGTAGGTCGTGGTGATATAAACCTCGTTTCCTGCCATAACGGAATATGTGGGGACGGCAACATCAAATGTCATCTTGTCGGGCTGATAAATGGGGATATAAAGCGTCTGGTCTGTCGTTACTGTATTGCGCACTCCGTTCTCGACATAATCATACTTGAAGCTGATGTTCACGGAAGAAGTCCCCGTCTCCGCGGTTGCGAGCGCGCGAAGCTTAACGTCCTCATGCAGTGCGCCCGCTGCGGACAGCTTGTTATAAAAATATGTATTGGCTCCGCCGTAAATGCTGATGTCACCGGAAGCGTTGACGGTCATAATAAGATTTTCGACACCCGTGTCGGCGCTCGTGTTGTAGAAATCCAGCGCAAGGTCGAAGGTATCTCCCGCTGCTATCTGCTCGGCGCCGATATCATAGCCGCTGAGGATAATATTAGGAGCGCCCTCGGTGCTGCCGCCGTCATTTGCGCCTGCTGCAATGACAGTTACGGAGCATTCGGCTGCGCCGTCCTTTTCAGCGGAGGAAACGCCGTAGCTGTACTTTATTGAAGCGGCAATAGACTGCTTAACCGACGAGATGTTTTCGGTCGTTCTGAATTTGACCTTTACATCTGCGCTCTCTCCCGCGCCGATAGCGTCGACTCTCGCATACTCCGTTCCGTCGAGGAAATAAAGCGACTCCGAGCCTGTGAAGTCGATATAGAGGTCTTTTACGGAGATCTCGCCGTAATTGGTTATGGTAAGAGTGTAGTCATATTCGGTGTTTGCAACGATAGCTTCCGAAAGCTTCTCTCCCGTCATGCGGAGGACGGGAGCGCCCGATATCTCGGCGGGAATGCTTAGCGAAGCGTCCAGCGACGCGGTGTTCTTCTTCCCCGCAGAGATGTATCTGTAATTAAGGTTCACTTCAATCTGCTGGGTAGCGCCGGTTATCTCGGCAGCGGTTTCAAAAACTACCTGTACTGCCTTTTTCTCCCCTGCTCCGACAGACTCAACATATGCGGCGTCGGTGCCGTCGACTATGTTTATGCATTCCCCGCCCTTTACGCTGACGCGGACATCTTCCATTCCGACATCGCCCTTGTTTTCTATATATACATTATAGCGGTACTTGTGACCTGCGGCTACGGGTTCGTCAAGCTTGGAAAATGTAACGTAAGGAAGTGGCTCCGAGCCGCTCAGCGGCGCGAACATCGTGAACGACTCCTCATGTGTTTCGCTCATCTCTTCCCCGCCGGACATATAGCTGTATTTCAGCGTCATTCCGAGGTCCTGCCGAAGCGAAACTATCTCGTTCAGCGTTCTGAGCTTTACGGTAAGCTGAGCGCTGCCGCCCTGCTTTATGCTGCTAAGATATGCGGAGCTTGTTCCGTCGGTGAGGATAAAGCTGTCCGTACCTGTAAACTTGACAAATACTCCGTTCATATCCGCCGTGCCGATATTTTTTACGGTAACTGTGCCGGTGTATTCGGTGTCAGGCTCAAGCTGCTTTTCGGAAAGCGTGAAATCCGTTATTACAACCGGATAGGTTTTCTGCGCCGAGGACAGCTCTGACGCGACGTTCAGCGTTGAGGACGCGCTGCCCTGCACCTCGCTCGAACCGTTGTCATAGTAATATCTCATTGACACGCCAATATTCTGATGAGAGGACGTTATCTTATCCGACGCCTTGTATTTAAGCTTTACCGTTTGTGTCCCGCCCGAAAGAATATAGTTTATTTCCTGCGACCCTGTTCCCCCGACGAATGTCAGGTCGCCGTCGCACGCGAAATCAATAAGCACGCGCTCCGCGCTCGTCGCTCCCATGTTCTTTACCGAAACGGTGAGCGTGCCTTCCTCGCCCGCCTTTATCGGATTTGTCGGCTCGGCTGCTGATATTCTGAACATTGGCTCGGCAACGCTGTCGTCAAATGTGCTCCCGCCCGAAGCATAGCATTCCGACACGGACAGCGACAGCTCCTTGTATGAGCTTCCGACGGAGGGATAACCGACCATAAAGCCGAACGTCTTTTCTCCGCCGTTCCACTTGCATTTCTCGAGATTTATCTCATAAACCAGCAGACCGTCCTTGGAGTCGGTTATTTTTATGTCCTTGAGCGTACCCTTGAATGTGTCAAGGGACTTTATGAAGTCGATATCGTCTGCGCTGCCGATATCCGCCCTTTTGACGCCGATATCCTTTATAACTATGCGCATATTGAACTCTACGGAGGAAGTGAGCGAATGTATCTCGTTCCCCTTTGAGTTTGTCAGATAATAATTCACAACGACAGGCGCGCTTTCGGGAATATCCGATAATTCAGAAACGGAGGTTTCCGCGAAAGCAGAAGTGACCCCTGCGGGTACTGCCAGCGCCGCGCTCAGCAGAAATGCGGCGGCGAGCTTATGTAGTCTGTTCATCTTTTTCTCCTTTTGCTACTTTAGTGTCATTCACTATCTTGCCATCGACAAGCGTTACGATCCGGTCGGCGTATTTTGCCATTTCGGGGTCATGCGTCACAAGCACGATCGTCTGATTGAACTTCCGCGCGAAAGCCTTTATCATATCCATGACCTCGATAGTGGTTTTTGAGTCAAGGTTTCCCGTCGGCTCGTCGGCAAAGACAACATCGGGCTTCGCAACGAATGCACGCGCAATTCCGACTCTCTGCTGCTGACCGCCCGACATCTGTCGGGGATAATGCCGCAGGCGATTGGCAAGACCGACTTTTTTAAGGATAGCGACCGCCTTTTTCGTCCTGAGCCGCTTGCTCTCCCCTCGAAACATCAGCGGCATGGCAACATTCTCCGTTGCAGTCATAAAAGGCAGAAGATTGTACGACTGGAAAACGAAGCCGATATGCTTTTGTCTGAAAGCGGCAAGCTCATTTTCCGAAAGCTGCGTTATCGGAACTCCGCGGATATATACATCGCCGAAGGTAGGCTTTTCAAGCCCCGCGAGCTGGTTTAGCAGCGTCGATTTGCCCGAGCCGGAGGTGCCGAAAATGCAGCATATCTCGCCCTGCATTATATCAAGGTTTATTCTTTTCAGCGCCACGACAGTGTCGTCCTCAAGGCGGTATTCCTTTCGGAGATTTCGCACCTTTATCATGACCGCGGGAGTTTTCTTTGCTGTATCTTCCAAATATCTCCCCCCTAAAAGGTTATTCAAGGGAACATCTAAAAACCGGTTTGTAAAGGGTAAATGGGCAGAGTGCAGTGACTGCAAGGAAAACCGACTAAATAAGGCTGTATGCCTTACTAGGAGGTTTAACGCAGCAGGCGGTGTGCTCTGCACATTTTCACTCAAACAAGGTTTTTAGAGGTGACCTCAATATATATAACAAAATATATGGCAGAAAAGTTGCACAAAAAAATAATTTTCTGCCAAATACAGTGTATCATCAAACACCATGTCTGTCAATATTTATTACAGAAATGTAATACAGAATTAAGAATTTGTAACAAAATAAATACGGGAACAGGTATACTGCTCCCGTATAATAATTATTTTGACATATATCAGTTGCTGCTGGGCATAACAGAAGAGATAGCACCCGCAACATTGCTTATAGGCATTGTCTGGAGATAGATCTTGCCGGGGCCGGTAACAACCGTGTTAAAAAGACCCTCGCCTCCGAACAGAGCGTTGCCTATTCCCTTTACTGTCTGGATATCCATTGTGCAGGTTGCGGACATTGCAGCAAGGTAGCCTGTGTCAATGACCATCTGCTGACCTGCCTGAAGCTCGTACTCAACAACGTAACCGTCGATCTCAACGAACGCCATGCCCTTGCCGTGAAGCTTCTGCATGATAAAGCCCTCGCCGCCGAAGAAGCCCGAACCGAGCTTTTTCTGGAATGCGATAGAAAACTCTACGGAAGGCTCGGAAGCCAGATAACCGCTCTTCTGAACGATCATGTCGCCCTGACTGATGTCGAACGGAATGATAGAGCCGGGGAAGCTGGACGCAAATGCGATCATTCCGGGGCCGCCCTCAGCGGTGTATGTATTCTGGAACATGGATTCGCCGGAGAACATCTTGCTGAATGCCTTGCCAATTCCGCCGGTACTTGTCTGCATCTTCATGTTGGGGGTCATCCAAGACATTGCGCCCTTTTCGCAGAGAACACTCTCGCCTGCGTCAAGATAGCACAGTACAACGGGCAACGGCTCGCCTTTGATTTCGTATCTCATAAATAAACTCCTTTACTGTTATAGGGCGAAAATACCCTTTTTTTAATTATATTACACTTGAGAATTT
>CAMEPN010000071.1 GCA_945931735.1 uncultured Clostridia bacterium | reverse complement strand
AAGCATTTCAAGCCAGTTTCGTTCCTCGTCGATCAGGTATTCCTTGTTTATACCCGATAACACATCTGACAGCAAGTAGGTTTGCGGTTCATCGAAATATTGGTGAACGCTTACCTCATCGCCTGACAGCGATAGCCTGCTGTATGTTGTGCCAATGCAAACGACTTTTATGCCTGCTCTGTTTGCCTGCCGCGCGACATTTGCGAGAAATGTACTTTTACCTGTTCGGGTGTTGCCGGTTATCATGGCATGACCGTTCTCGGAACCGTCAAGAGCATTGACAGAGTAGTACACAGAAGTATCGTTGTTTTTGCCTAAATTCAGCCTTAGTTGAGGTTCGGCGTTAGAAAAACCGTCGATTTCAAACCGTATATCGCCTGTCGGGAATATATCCCTTTGTCTTAGTTTGTACATTCTGAATGTCCTCCCGTTCACATGTACCGCTTTTTGAAAGCCGCTTTCTGCCTGAAGCAGATTTTTATTCTTGAGTGTGTCACAGAGCAATTTAGTACCCATTCTGAGCTGCTTTGCAATATGCTGCATAGTCTGGCGCGCGAAATAAACATCATCGTCTATCACCAACAGCTGCTCTTGACTATCATCGAATTGTTCCTTTGTCACAACAGGGAAATCCCTCTTAGTACAAAGATAATCCACGAAAGCCGCAGAAGCGTCGGCGACACTGCCATCAAGTGCCTGCATAATGTACTCCTCCAGTTCGGTCATCAATTTTGTACGCCAGCTTTCTTCCAGATTTATCAGAATTGTTTCAGATATTGCCTTTAGCAGCGCCGCTGTATTCGCTATGCTTGATTTTGCAAAATCTTTTAACCGCTCGAAATACTTACCGTACTTGTTCATCAGTAAGGTTATATAGACCACATTATCAAGCATTTTTACGACAAACCAGCTCCGTAAAGGCACATATTCTTTCAGATGAAACTCGGCGCAATCAAGGCACAGTACTCGGTCGGCTAAATCATTAGATAAGTCACTGAAATGCTTTTCAGTAATAATAATCGAAAAGTTGTCGGACGAATTATCCACTTGTGAAAGCAGTTTGTTCTTCAAATATGTCGAATAGGTGTCTATCAGGATAACCGGGCATTGACCGGAATCCGAATCGCTGTCGTTTGCCTGTATATGCACTATATTTTGCATGAGCTTCTTAGCTTTTTCAACAGTTTCCGAAGCGTCATTGACCCGGATACATATTTTTGCCAAATTTGATATTTCCATGGTCTTTAGCATTGGCATGAGATCGTCAGCTAAGAGTGCTGATGCAAACAGAACAGCTTGGCAGTTCATGGGGTTGTCAGGAAATATACCAAGGTATTTCGGTATCCTCCTCCAATTTAAACCGCTATCATAATCTTTTCTGAATTCTTCCTCGTTGTCCGTAAGCAACTTTTCGTGCTCATCTCGCCACCAGCCAATCATTTTTGTTGTGGGAGTAAATTCTTCAATTTTCGGAACATTGTCACGAAGCCAGATTTTCAGGTACTTTTTATCAATCGATATATGAGCTTCCTCTAATGTTCTAATTAGCGATGGAATGTCTCTGAAAGATTCTATGGGCAGCGATACAGAGATTTGTTCTCGCGCCGGTGTTGTAATCTGCAGATTGACATACAGGTTTTGGGGACTTGGCTGCTCTCTGTAATGTAGTCTGTGTTCGCAGCCTACTACTTCGAAAGTGCCTTTGCTAACCTCTTTTAAACCGGTTCTGCATCCTTTGACTATTTGCCTGTCTGACGAGATGTAGAAGAACATATCGTGATCCTTTCTAGTGGTCTCCTCCGAACCGGTACGCCTAGTTGTTCTACATACCATTATATTCCATGTTTTGTCAGGTTCGACAACCTCGGATACACCATAAACTGCATTTACTTCTTTTTCGGTTTGGGTACTGCGATACGAAATGGTTGCGCATTGTTGTTGAGCATAATTTTGCGGACTGCTTCCGCTAAAACAATTTTCAAAAAAATCACCCATTAAATTGTTTCCTCCTATTGCTTTGTATTGTAAGCCGATTATAGCATAGCGCGACGAAAAAAACTATCTCGAAGTTTTAGTTATTTTTAAAAGTTTGCTTTTTTCTCTAAAATGGTGTATAATTATTGCATATAAGAACCGGTAAAAATTATAGGAGGGCGGCTGATATGTCATTATTAACATCGAGAGTAACTCAAACCATAAAATCAATAGGAGAAATGTTCCAATTTGCAAATATAAAGGGCGATTATATGCCAATGTATCACTATACTATCTTAAAAAGCATACACAGTATATATACGCTTCTTTCCTCTGACAAAGAAAAGCAACCTTGCTTTGACTATAAATCATTAGACAATAAATACTATATTGATAAGATTTGTGGTTCTCTTGAGCGTCAGCTACCGTTCATTAATCAACTCAAGCAAGATATAATATTTCCGTTTATCAAAAGGGGAAATACCGTGAGGTACTCTAAGGATCCCAGAATTGTATTTACGTCACTAATCTCATGCTATATGTTATTTGCATCCGCTGTTGTGCAAAAAATGTACAAGAAAGAGCTCCTCGACGAGAACCGTATTATATACTTGCCTTTAGAGCAGGAATGCACACTTGGGTACTTTATAAACCGTTACATCAATCAAAAAGAAATAATATCACCTGAGACCATGCCGGGTAATGAAGAGACAAAGCAGCCATATTATAAAGACATTCATGAACTAACCTCCGGCAGAGCTGTGTCGCAAGAGGATTTACCTGAATTATATGCACATAGCAAAAAGACCAACGACAACAAGCGAGATATTATGCAAAGGCATCTCGTGATAGGAACTGGCGAGGACTTCACGGCATATACTCTGAACGATATCGTTCTGACACTCTTAAAGTTAGACAACAAAAATATCAGGTTGCAGAAACTGGTTGAATCTCCCAGTGCGGAAACCATGCCGTTTATGGGCTACTCCGCTTTGCTGGAGAAGACAGCGCAGGTGGTTAGCTGTATACTTGAATATATACCGCAATCGACTTTATACCAAATATATGCTAATTCATTTGAATCATATTTTAAGATGTTTGAACAAATGCGTATTCTGGATCAATTCACTGAATCTATATACTTTGCGGACAAATACCGTTTTTTTAATGAGTACATTGAGATCCTCAGCAATAACAGTGCAAGTATCACCCCGGATAAAATACCGTCATTAATGGACGCACGAAAAAGTTATGTTGAAGAACCTGCTGACCCTTTTGAAGAGCTGCTATATAGCGTGTTGCTGCTAAAGGTTTCTTCCTATGTGAAGCAGAAAGCCGCTATTATACGGTATATTCTCGAAAACAAGGACGTATTTACCTGCAATATCACAAATCATCCCGGTGCTCATTCATTTGATGAATTGACCGTATATTTTGATGAACGCAAAGATATGAATGATAAGGTTTTCCGCTTAGAAGAGGAAATTCTTAATCTGTCCTCATCAAATACGGAAGCTTTTAGAGAAATAGCATATAAAATATACTGTAATCTTTGGGGGCAACCGGGTGAAGTCTCCTTTATTGACCATCTTGCCTGCTGCCAGATTGTAAAGTCAATTAAAGACAAAAAAGACAAAAAATTCAAAGAATACAAGCCTCTGAATTTCTATGAACGAAGAACACAGGATGGAATTTTCAAGGAGCAGTACGACTATGAAGCGCAGGGTAAGTCAACCCTCTCGTCAATAATTAAGCATGATAAATTTACAACAGAGGATTGTATGCTCATCGAAATGCTTATCGACACTCAGAAATACTGTTTCTACGGGATTGACATTTTTTCGGTGTACAGGGAAATTCTGGCTGTCCTTGATGTTCTGGAATATGCTCTCACCTCTGATAAGCTTGAATATGTAGCATCACCTTTCAAGCATCTGAAAGCAGGAGAAGCTGTATTGAACGAGTGGGGAAAGGTACTCCCCACCCTCGCAGACTATTTCAATAACACGCTTAAGATTCCTGTTGAAGGAATAGAAGAACTTAAAAAATTGAGGTTTTGAAAAAAGAGCACCTGCAAAATAGGGAAAAAGTGCGGGTTTTACCCCTTTTTAAAAATACTTTTTTTGAAAAACCGCAATTTTACTAACATACAACTAATGTGTGATACCCCGGACAAAGGACAGGAACACTCGACTTCGGATAAAAGCTCCGGGTGTGATCTCCTCCGCTCTCACATATGCTCAGAAAAATTATGTGTGAAAACTTCGAGTGAACAAGGTTTTCCGTCGCAGCGTGATGTCGGAAAGGACTTCTCCTCCATTGTGAGCGAAGCCTGCGGCGGACGGGACACTGCTTCACGATATTGAAGAGTGTCCCCCATCTTAGTTGCTCTCTCCGACAGACAGATGATTATTGTTCGTCCCCCTGATTCTCAAAAGGAATCAGGGGGATTTTTTACATAGCTGATAACATTAGATAACGAAATAAAATGGAGGAGAAAACCATGATTAACTTATGTATCAGCAATATCTGCCTTAAGAATACCCCGAAGTCAAAAATCGTAACCAGCGCGGTGGCAAAAGACATAGCCAAGCACTCGGAAACTGTCAGCTTACAAGAATTGGCTGAAATAATAGAGGAAGGGTACACTTTCTGCCCTTGCACATTCACCCAGCCCAGAAAAAAGAAGGAGTTCATAAAACAAATGCAGCTTTTTGTTCTTGATTTTGACGGAGCTGCCGGTACACACGAGCCGTGTCCGCTAAAAATAGACGACGCCCTGAAAAGAGCGGAAAAGTACAATCTGCCTGTTGTTATTGCCTATGAGACCAAGTCCTCTGTGAATTTCGGGCGTTACAGACTTGTTTTTAAGTACAACGAGCCGATTTATGACAAGAGAATGATGGAGGTCATCAACAGGCTTCTGCTGTGCGTTTTCCCCGAGGCGGACCAATCCACCAAAGACCTCTCAAAGATGTTCTTCCCCGGCAGGAATGTACGGTATTACGGCGACAAGGTGTTTTATATAGACTCGCTTGCGATAGCTGCCGAAGTAATAATGAAGAACCAGGATTCGAACACATGGAAACATAGACTTGACTCCATAGCTAAAGTAACAGGTATTGTCACAAAAGGGAAAAATATATACATAGATTTTCCGGATTGCAACTGTAATTATCAACCATATCCTGTTAGCACATTTATTCGTGTTCCTGAAATATCCCTGTCAAAAGTTGGCGATTTTGGCGTTGGGACACTATTATATAATAGGGTGTTTACGCCAGAATCGCCAAAAATCCCATGCGTATTCTTCTCCTCTAATCAACAAATTTGCATAAACAAAGCAAAAGCTAAACAAAATCCAAACTACACAAACTCTGTAAAGTTTGACAGCTTTACCACAGAATCCTGTAAGCTGCTTAACGAATTTACATCGGGATACAGAAAACTGGAGCACAACGAGTGGATAGGCGTTATGTCGAACTTAATTCATATCGAAAGCGGGCAAACACTGTTTTTGCGCACCATTGACAAATACAGCGACCTGTATGATAATCCCGATGTGAGGGAAAAACAGATGCGCTACTTCATAAATCAGGGTTATAATCCTTACCGCTGTGAAAGCTATTGTCCATACGCAGAAATATGCAGGCACGAAAATAATATGATAGCCACCTTGAAAAAGAATAAGCACAGCATAATAAAGCTGCCCGTTGAGCCGCTGTACAGTAATATTTCCGATGTCCGTGACGAGCTTTATTCGGAGATACAGAATGCCGCTCAAAAGTACAACACCTTCAGCGTTATAAAGACGCAGACGGGGGTTGGCAAGACCATGGCTGCGCTTAAATTTATGCTTACTGCTCCAAGGCGGGTTATTATTGCCTTTCCAACGCTTGACCTTATGCATGAGATATACGAACAGGCTATTAATATGGGCATTGAGGCGATGTGTACCAGCTCCATATATGACATTTATGGCTTTTTAAGCCGGAGCGAACGGGAAGAAATAGAACGATATTACACATACGGCGCCGTAACAATGCCTGCAAGACTGCTGGAAAAGTTCAGCAAAACCAATCCTCATATAGCTGACCACCTTAAGCACAACAAGCTTATTCAAGAGTATAGCGGACATATTTTTACCACCCACGCAAAACTGCTTACCATGGTTTCAATGATTACACCGGACGATATTGTAATTATTGATGAGGATATCACCAGGCAGGTAATTCAAATAAACAGGATTACAGAAAAAGACCTGTTTTCTATGCGGGATTTCTCTTATCAGATAGAGGATTATGGTATTGCTTCTAAATTCGATGATTTGATTTGCAAGGTAAAAGGCAGCAATTCGATAGACCGTCTGCCGCCTTTGGATATGGAATTTGATGAGCAGAACCGTCTGATAGAGAAAATATCACGGCGGGGGTTGACATTTGAAAGCTGTATTATTGGCGCCATAACAGGTCAAAGCTACTATTATGACAAATACAGTTCAAGTATCATTTTCGCACAGCGAAAATACCTCCCATACGCCGGTACTTATATTATGCTCTCTGCTACCGCTAACGAGGAGATATGCGGTAAAACCTACGGAAATATGAGTTTTTGTTTTCATGAGTGCGCCAAGGTCAAATACAAGGGTAAGGTCAGACTTTACGCTGACAAGACATACAGCAGGACTTGCCTCAAAAACGAGCCTGAGCTGGTTAAGAAAATAGCCGAAAAGCATACCGGCGAGTGCTTTATTTCTTTCATGAGCGAAATGAATAATATACCTGTCCCCATTGCCGATAAGCTCTACTACGGCAAAGCGCTGGGGACAAATTCTTTTGCAGGAAGAGACATTACAATTATCGGTACGCCCCATGTTCCAGAATATGTATATAAGCTTTTTGCTGCTGAACTTAACCATGATACAGCTTCATCGTTGGCTGTGCGTAAGGCAGAATATGCCAATTACGAATTTGAGATAATGACATTTGACGACCCTTTCCTCAAAGAAATACAATCATATATAATCTCAACCGAACTGGAGCAGGCTGTCGGCAGGGCAAGGCTTATCAGCAACGACTGCACCGTCTCTCTATACAGTTCTTTTCCTGTGGAGCAGGCTGAGATAGCGGCAAGCTGACATTCGTTGTAATGTCATTCATTCGTTTTTCGGTAATATATTATAATAATGTAGCTATATATGAGCTATCCGTTTATAACGGCACACAGACATTTCCCCGAAGCTGTCACGGCTTCGGGGATTTTTCTTTGTCCGGGAAAGGAGGAGAAATGTTTACCAGCCCACGCTACGCCACAAGAGGCGTAACCACCACAGTGCCGCTCATGCTTCAGATAATCCTGTGGGATTTAATCGACAGCATGGAGGTTGCAGAGAAAGACTACCTGCAAGTCTTTCATCTGTCCAACGAGAGCGGCAAGCAGAAGATTACCCATTCGCAGGAACAGCCCGAGTACAGCAAGGAGTACCTGTTCCCGAGCGAAGAACCCATCACGGCAAAAATCTTTGTCATTGACGACGAAACCCACACCACTATGCTTTTGGCAGAAGAATACTAATTACAGGAGGAACACACCATGGACAACAAAACCGAAAATACTCGCCTCGTTTGCAGCTGCTGCGGCGCTGAACTCGATACCGAGGACTACTATGAAATGCAGGGCGAATTGCTTTGCCCTGATTGCTACCACAACGAAACCGTCGCCTGCGAACACTGCGGCGAACGTATCTGGCTTGACGATAACGCCGGCTCGGACAATATGCCGCTTTGCCAGCGCTGCTTTGACGATTACTACACCACCTGCGAGTGCTGCGGCCGAATCATTCATCGCGACTACGCCAACTACGATGATGACGATGACTATCCCTACTGCGACAGGTGCTACGAAGAACGCTGTCAAAGCTCCATTCACGAATACAGCTACAAGCCCGACCCGATTTTCTATGGCGACAGCAAGCGCTATTACGGCGTGG
>CAMEPN010000070.1 GCA_945931735.1 uncultured Clostridia bacterium | reverse complement strand
AGGTAATATATAGAGTTGAGCGCATTGTACAGGAAATGCGGCTGTATCTGGCTGAGCATAATGGAAATGCGGCTGTCTGCAAGCTCTGCCTCAAGCTTTTCTGTCTTTCGCGCGGAACGATAATCCGCAGGGATAACCTTTATGATTATCACAAGGTTCATTAAAAACAGCGCCAGAAAAACTACCTTTGAGCATACGCCCGCATGGTCGTATTCAACAAGATAAAGCACAGCGTCCGCCAGCAGCGAGGCGATCAGCACCGTATAGGATATCAGCGAAACGGTCCTGCCTGAGGGGCTGCGGACAAACTCGTAAACACAGCAGCCCAATACCACAGCAAACACAGCCAAGCTTACGACAAGGCGATATATCCATGTGTCATAAATCAGCATTGCACCCGTGATGGAAAGCACGAGCAAAACAGCGTCCACCGCCGCCAACACCGCAGCGGCAGCCTTTGCGACGCGCGAAGCCGGGGTCTTGAGTATATCCGCCGCGCTGAACACTGCGAAAATCGCCGCAAGCATCATGCTCAGGGATATTCCGTAGGTGTTGAAAATATGATTGCCGCTCCACAGGGGGAGATCGACTGTATCGAGCGTTATCCAAACGCCGAATGACAGCGCGAGCAGTCCAAGCAGGCATATGGGCTTGCCCCCGTCAATTCGCAGGAGCCAGAATGCCGCCGAAACCGACAGGAGCATCACCGCAATGACCGTCACGGGAACGCCTATGTACCTTTCGACCTGTCCTGTCTTTAGCATAAAGCTGCTGAAGCGTTCTTCCGAGCCGAAATACAAAGAACCTAAAAATTCGTTGTACGCGTTTTTATTTCCGAAGTTATGATAATTGTCGAGATGAATTTCAACGATGTCATCCTCGCCGATTTCCGGAGTGATCCACTCCATCCAATCACGGCAGCAGCCCGAAGCAGTCGGTCCGAACAGCGTTCTGCTGTCAACAAAAGACAATTCCCCGTTTACATATATTTCCGCGGTAATGTGGTCAAGGTAAAAATTGAGCGATGAACCGCTTGAGATCGGAACATCAAAGTTCCCGCGAAGTATCAGCCCGCCGTCCAGAGCGGAAAAGCTAGCGTCCTCGTTAAGATCGTCCCACGTTTTGCCTCCGTCGACGCTGTATTCTCCCTTAAAAATATACGGAAAAATAATAGCAGGAAACGACTGATTGTTTCCAAGACAAGCGAAAAGCACCGACGCAGCCGCAAGAAGCATCAAAACAGCCGGAATCAAAATATATATTTTCTCGATTATCCTTTTATTTTTCAAAACATCATCTCCGACAGAGCATAATATTGAAATTATGCTTTAATTATACAACAATACGGACAACAAAAGGACAACAAATGAGCATTTTCTACATTTTTTCGATAAAAAATTGACAATGCTGCTCTTTTCTGCTATAATATTATTAATTATATAAACGAAACGGAATGATGAACAATGTACATATTGGCGGTAGACGACGAGCGACCTGCGCTGGAGTCGCTTGCAAACGAACTAAAGACGGTATTCCCCGACGACACTATCCACAGCGAAAGAAAGCCTTCCGCGGCGATGGAATGGGTTAAAGCCCTTAACATCAGCGGAGAGCAGCTTTCGTATGCATTCCTTGATATACAGATGAGCGGAATGAGCGGTCTTGAGCTTGCAAGACAGCTTAAGGAGCAATTCCCGAAATTGACCATTATTTTCTGCACGGCTTACAGCGAATATGCCTTTGACGCTTTCGGAGTGTTTGCAAAGGGATATCTTCTGAAACCGGTGCGCGCCGAGGACATTCGCCGCGTCGTAAATGAAATAGAAACGGGATGGCGCGCCGAGCCGTCCCCCTCCGCAAATGAAGTCAGAGTGCAGACATTCGGTAACTTCGAGGTTTTCGTAAACGGGAAGATGCTCACATTTGAGCGCGAAAAATCCAAGGAGCTGCTCGCATTTCTTGTGGACAGGCACGGCGCTTCCGTTACAACAAAACAGATCGCGGCGATTTTGTGGGAGGACGTTCTCTACGACGTGAATGTCAAAAACATGACAACGACCATCGTCGCTTCTCTCAGAAAAACGCTCAATTCGGCGGGGATAGGCGATATTCTGATAAAAAGCTGGAACCACATTGCGATAGACGTGTCGAAAATAAAATGCGACGCCTACGACTATGAAAACATGAATGTTCCTGCGATAAACTCCTTCCACGGGGAATATATGGCAAACTACTCATGGGCAGAGTTTACGACAGGAAAATATGCGGGTATAGGTTAAACCCTAAATACATATCAAATGGGACGAATGTTCAATTCGTCCCATTTTTTCGTATGTCAACATTAAAGCCTGCTCATTATTGTCTTACGAAAACGTCATACCTTGCCTAAAAAATCATTCTGCCCGGTCAGACACATTATACGATACATCTTGATTTTCTCGGAAATATCTGAATGACCGGTAACGCTGTTTTTGTTCTCCCCGTCTTTATAGCTTTCGTACAGCTCGTCCGCAATAAGTCCGAGGTTCTTGTTAAGCATAACTATCCTGTCAGCCATGTTTTTCATGATGTCGATCGTATTGTGCAGATTGTCCTTTATAAAGCCCTCGAACTGCTCTTCCCTTATTGCCATGACCATAACGCGGTCAACGGCAACGACCGTATACTGCTCGGGTCTGCCCGCAAGGAGAGATACCTCTCCGAAGCATTTCCCCGCGGAAATAACGCCGATAAGGTACTCGTCCGCGCCGCCGTAGTCAAGATACAGCGCCGCGCTTCCCGAGATGATTTTATACATCTCGCCGTAGCTTTCGCCCTCACGCATTATTATTTCGTCTTCCTCGTACACTCTCATCAAAGGCTTGTTTTCCATTGTTGGCACCTCAAAATCTCGGGCAGAGCTTAGACTTCTGCCAATTTTCCAAAAGCTGTCTATGTAAATAATACCACACAAAGGACAACAAATGGACAACAAAAAGGGCGGCGCCGTCATTCAGCAGTGCCGCCCAATATATTAATATCATTTTGTATCCTTGATTATCTTAAAGCAGATAGTGCTTTCGTCGATTAGCGGCTTGTTGTACTCAAAGAACACCTCTCCCGAATGCTCCGCGCGGATAATTGATTTTTCGGAGCAGTCAAGCGGGTCTATTATCCTGCCGAGAATATCGTTTTCCTCAACGTGCGCGCCGACGTGAGTCATGCTGCGGAAAATTCCTGCGGCATCGCTGCGTATCTGCTCCGTCCCGTTTTCGTGGATTATCTCAGTGCAGTAGCCGGGACGTATCTTTCCTTTTATTATCCCGACGCTGCTCATAAAGCGCAGAATAGCTGTCACCGCGTCCTCCGCGGAGGAGTCGTCGATAAAGTCCGTCGCGTTGGTGTAAAGCGAAAACGCCTTTGTTTCCCATATCTGCCAGTTGAAGTTCAGCGTTGTCGTGTCATACGGGCGCGGAGTGCGCAGTATTCCGTATCTCATGCCGAATTTACACATCAGCTCAGGCTCGGCAAAGTCGGTTTTCATCATCTTTACATGGGGCAGGAAATCACCCTGCTGATAAAAGCTCGCCATTTGTATGCCGTATTCGTAGTCCTTGACATTCGAGAAAACCCCGTCCGCAATGCGCTGGGTGGTTTCGCCGAGGTCGTAGCCCGGGAACATTCGGTTGATATCCGTGTTGTCCATTGTCCAGAAGCGCTTGCCGATATTCATGGAATAGTAATTCACGCACGGAATGACAAGTATTTCCTTTCCGTCGGCTATTGCGTGCCGCTTCTCGAGCTTTTCAAGCTCCTTTACGAGCCGCGCGCAGACGTACATCTGCTGCACCTCGTTGCCGCGCATCGCCCCGACCACCGCGATCGACCTGCTGCCGCCTCCGAAGCAGAAGCCCACAATGTCCATCGGCTCTCTGTACGGGGATTTTATCGTATAAAGTATCTCTCTTTTCACAGCGCACCGCCCTCCTTTCCGTTATCCTCGGGCTGGAGTATGCGCGCGAGCAGCGATCCGCCGAACACTATCGGGTATTCCCGAAGCGTGAATATCATGCCGTCGCATACGGCGTTTATCTGCGCGGAAACGGTGCTTGTTAGCGGGTCGAGCACGTCGCCGATATGCTCGCCTTTCTTAACATGGTCGCCGAACCTCCGGCACGGCACAAATATCCCCGCCGCGTCGGAGTTTACAAATCCGACCGAGCGGTTGAGCGATACGATAGGCTCTCTGACGGGCTGCACCGCGCCGCTCCACATATCAAGCTCCTTTAAAAGATTAAACACGCCCTCGCAGAGCTGGTGGCAGTATTCCTCGGTGATACGCATACCGACGCCCATCTCAACGACAAGGGTCTTTGTGCCGCGGCTGTTAAGCGTATGTGCCAGAGTTGACTCAAGGACAGTCGCAGCGTCGTGGACCCAGATAAAGTCCACGTTCATCATTTTTGCGTAAGGAATAAGAGTATGCGCAGTCGGGACGCTTATCCTTATCTGCGGAAGCTCCTTTAGATATATATTGCTCGAATGAACATCCACGCAGATATCCGCGCCGTTGATGTCGTCAACGACCGCCGCGCAGACCGATTCCATAAGCGTGCCGTCGCGGCTGCCGGGGAATATCCTGTTCATATCAAGGTCGAACTTGGGTATCCCGCGCGTAATGGAATCTATCCCGAGCGGGTTCATCGCAGGATAAATGTCGACCGTTCCGTTAAGGCAGCCTATCTCGTCGTTCAGACGTTTCCCGACGAGATATGCAAGATACTGCCCCTCAAGCTCGTCGCCGTGTATTCCCGTAACAAGGCAGAGCCTCTTTTTTCCTGTTCCGTTCTTTATCCGATTTTTACGGATAGTCAGCTTTTCATTTACCGCAAGCGCAGCCTGCGTTACTGTTTTGACCATTATTTTTCCTCCCGCTTTTCCCTTTTTTATCAATACGCTTCCTCGGACAGATTTGAAGCGATGAGCTGCATTTGTCTTGTGTATGCTCCCAGCATTACCCCGCGGTCTATCGCGCAGTCGCTGTAATCTCTGCCCTGCGCCAAAACGAGGTAATAATCATTGGTAAGGCAGTTGTTCGTCGGGTCTATCCCGCGCCAGCCGTCCTCCGTCCAGTATTCCGCCCAGCTATGCGTTTCGCCGTCGCAATTCGACAGCCCCGCGATATATCGGCAGGGTATTCCGTCCGCGCGCAGCAGCGACAGCAGGATATGCGTGTAATCCTGACAGACGCCCTTTTTCTGCGCGAAAGCTTCCTCGGCGGTGGTGTCTATCGTCGTGCTGTCCCTAACATAGCTCATCTCGCTGTACAACCTGTCCGAAAAGAACGCAGCGCGCTCGTCGGGCGTGCTTCCGCTGCATTCGCCCTTAATGCTCTCATAAAACGCCTTGATACCGTCGCCCGGCTTGGTCAGCGGGGACTGATACCGATAGCACGGCATGAAATCACTCCGCAGCTTCGTGCTGTCAATCTCCGCCTGACCCCTGACCTCAAAATCAAGGAAACGGTGCTCCTTCTTAAGATAGCCCGAAGTAACGCAGTTTCCGAATGCGTCGACAGTTCGCTCGGTTGAAACCAGCGGAGAGATGTCAAGCTCGCAGGACAGTATCCGCTGCGTTTCTGTCTGCGGCGGAATACACCGCAGCGCTATCGAGTGGTCGTGGACATAGTTATCAAATGTAAGCTTAGTGGAAAAGGTGAAATTCAGCTTTTTCACGTTCTGTTCACTTCTTTCTGTATACCTTTATATTGCGCTCAGCCCGCCATTACGCTTCTTCTGACAGGCTCGAAAAGCCTTCCGAGGGCGGATATTGCTTCCCCGCTGCCCGAGGTATAGCCCTCGCCCAAGCCGACGACCTCGACAAGGGTGCATAGCTGCTTTGTGTTATAGCGGTAAGGCGTGTTCTTCGGGACATTACGCAGGCTCGCGCAAAGCCGCCCGAACTCCCTCTCGATCGCGGAGAACGGATATTTCAGGCGGAAATAGAGGTCGAGCCGCTCGACGTATTTCCCGCATTCGATTATCGTTCTTATCTCCTCGTCGTAAACATACTCGCCTACGCAGCCCCAGAAGCCGAACATGATATCCTCCAGCGGCAGCAGCGAAAGGCAAAGCGCCTGAGAGGAATGCTTGGTGCTTTCCAGCCTGTCCATTGCCATTTGCAGGAAAGACAGCGCTTCTGTGGAGATCTCCTCGCGCAGCACGATACCGTTGTCGTATGCTCTGACAAGGCTCGCCGCAACGGAGCTTGGGTTGTCCTTGTCAAAAATGAAGCTGCGGAAGAACTCCTCCTTGCCGCCGTAGCTGTCGCTAAGCCCGAATGCGGCGAGATACTTCTTATATTCATCGGGGCTGCTGTCGATTGCTCTGTCGTAAAGCTTCTCCAGCGCCTTTAAGGTGGTGTATGCCCTTTCGGTATAGCGTCCCAGCCAGAAAAGGCGGTCGCCGTGTTCTATCGAGATAGTACCCATGTGTCCTTAAATCCTCCTCCCTGTGACGAGTTTACAACAAAGCTGTCGGGATTTCTGGAAAATCTCGTAAGCCCCGAAGCCCATACCCTCGTCTTTTCTCCCGAAAGCACGAACGCACGCAGGTCGGCTTTCCTCATTACCTTTTCCCCGCCCTCGAATATCGGCAGGTCGCAGAAATCAATTACCTCCTGCGCGATAAATCTGCGGGGTTCGCGGATTATCGTCTGTTTGAACTCCTCCAGCTTCTCTGCGGAAAGGTCGCTTCCGAAAACGACGCCGTAACCGCCAGCCTCGGCAACGTCCTTGATGACAAGCTTGCCGATGTTGTCGAGAACATATTTCCTGTCCTCCTCGTAAAAAGGCAGGTATGTCGGGGCGTTTTTAAGTATCGGTTCTTCGCCGAGGTAATATTTTATCATCTTCGGGACGAAATAGTAGATGCCCTTGTCGTCCGCAACGCCGTTGCCGGGCGCGTTGATTATCGCGACATTGCCCGAGCGGTACGCCTCCATAAGGTTAGGAATGCCGATAAGCGACTTCGCTTCAAACGTCAGCGGGTCAAGATACTCGTCGGAAATTCTGCGGTAAAGCGCGCCTATTTTCGTCCTTCCACCCGAATAGGTCTTGTGATAGAGAATATTGTTCTCAACGAACAGCTCGTCGTTGGAAACAAGCGCCGCGCCCGAAAGCTCCGCAAGGTAGCTGTGCTCAAAATATGCGGCATTGTAGCGCCCCGGGGTCAGTATCGCGTTTATTCCTCCGCAGTTCACGTTGTCCATCGTGTCGCGCAGAAGCTGCGCATAGTTGCGGTTGTCAACAATGGGGTTATCGGTGAACGCTTTCGGAGAGGCGACTCTCGTCAGCTCGCGCGCGATAAGCGGATATGATGCGCCCGACGGTATGCGGAGATTGTCCTCGAGAATATACCACTCGCCGTCCTTTCCGAGAACAAGGTCTATTCCCGAAATATGGCTGTAAATATTCTTCGGCGGGGTCAGTCCCTCGCACTGCGGCAGATAGCCGCTTGAGATATATACGAAATCCTCGGGTACGACCTTGTCGGCGATTATTTTTTTGTCGTGGTAGATATCGTAGATGAACATATTCAGCGCGTCCACACGCTGGATAAGTCCCTTTTCTATTCCCGCGAAATCCTGCGCGGTGATTATCCTCGGTATCGGGTCAAACGGGAAAAGCTGTTCCTTGAACACCCCGTTTTTATAGATGCCGAACTTTACGCCGTACCGTCTTAGAAGCTCGTTGATCTCGTCGACGTTCGCGATAGGCACGTCCCAGTTTTTCAGCTCGTCAATCTGCCGAACCTGCTCCATAGCTGTCACTCCCTTTTTTTGAGAAAAGACAAAGGCACCCGATTTTTTTCGAGCGCCTTTGCTTTGATCTCCTGCTTTATATTTATATTATAAATGAATAATCCGATTTTGTCAATATCAGATTTAACAACCATAAGCAGAAAATATTGTTGTTTTCATAATATTCATACAAAAATATGAATTTTCAGATTTTTAAAAATTCATTT
>CAMEPN010000069.1 GCA_945931735.1 uncultured Clostridia bacterium | reverse complement strand
TCTTTTTGCAGGATATCTTCTCTTCTTCGCAGCAATTCCCGTCCGCCATTTTATCGGCTCCTTTCAAATCTTTTCTTCATTATATACCCTATGGGGGTATTTGTCAAGGGGGATTTTTTGCGCTTTCAACAATTTCGGCGTATAAAAGAACAGAAAATTGTGAATAATTTTATTAAAAATGCTTGACAATTTAATAAACGTGTGGTACAATTATTAATACAGAGGAACGAAAGTTGAGGTGATACTCTTGAATAAAAGCATTTACAGCCTTGTCCTTTCGGACAGCGTTGTCGAGGCTGTGGACAACATGGCGAGAAACGCGGGGCTGAGCCGCTCGGCAATGGTCAACCAGCTTCTCGCGGAGCGAGTTGAATACACCACCCCCGAAATGCGCATGAAAGAGATACTCTCCGCGGTGCAGAGGAGCATGACCGACGGGTTCTTCCTGACCGAACAGCCCACGGGCAGCACACTCTCCGCAAAGACCTCGCTGAAGTACCGCTACAAACCGACCGTGCGCTATTCCGTCGAGATATATTCCCACGCGGGGCGCAGGGCGGGCGAGCTTCGTGTATCGTTCCGAACGCAGAACGAGCAGCTTATCGACGACCTTACGGGCTTTTTCCGCTGCTGGACGGCGCTGGAGCAGCGGTTTATTTCCTCGCGGATATCGCAGGATCTTACCTGCACGATAAGCAGCGGCAGATTTACCCGAACGCTGAATATGCCCGGCAGCGAGATATCCGACGACGAGCTTGGCGAAGCGGTGGCGGACTACATGGCAATGTTCGACGCGGCGATGAAGGAATATTTCGCGCACCTTCCCGACACGCAGATAGCCGCCATGGCTGCCGAGGACAACTATCGCTCGTCGCTTTCAAAACAGCGCTTTATCATATAAACGACCTATAAAAAGGAGGGGATCCTATGAATCCGAACAAGCTTACTCAAAAATCAATAGAAGCCGTGCAGGCGGCGCAGGATCTGTCCGTCAGCTATCAGAACAACTGCGTTGAGCAGGAGCACCTGCTTTACGCGCTGCTCGCCGACGAGGGCGGACTTGTCCCGCAGATACTCACCCGAATGAACGTTGACGCAAACGGCGTAAAGACTGCCGCACTTAAATTCATAGAGGGAATGCCGCGCGTAACCGGCAGCGGCAGAGAAGTCGGCAAAATATACATCTCTCCCGACCTCGACAAGGTATTCACCGAAGCCGAGGCGCAGGCAGAGCGCATGAAGGACGAATATGTTTCCGTCGAGCACCTGCTGCTCGCACTTGTCGAAAAGGCGGACAGCGGAGTTTCGGGGATATTCAAGAGCTTCGGCGTGGACAAGAACAAGCTCCTTAAGGCGCTTAGCGATATCCGCGGAAACCAGCGCGTCACCTCGCAGAACCCCGAGGAAACCTACGATGTGCTCAAAAAGTACGGTCAGGATCTGGTCGAGCTTGCGCGCCAGAACAAGCTTGACCCCGTTATCGGGCGCGATTCCGAGATACGAAACGTTATCCGTATTCTCTCCAGAAAAACCAAAAATAACCCCTGTCTGATAGGCGAGCCGGGCGTCGGCAAGACCGCTATCGCGGAGGGACTTGCGCTGAGAATAGTGCGCGGCGACGTCCCCTCCAACCTCAAGGACAGAAAGCTTTTCTCCCTCGATATGGGCGCGCTCATCGCGGGCGCGAAGTATCAGGGCGAGTTTGAGGAGCGCTTAAAGGCTGTCCTCAACGAGGTTAAGAAGAGCGAGGGCAGGATAATCCTGTTCATTGATGAAATTCACCTCATCGTCGGCGCAGGCAAGACCAGCGGCGCAATGGACGCGGGCAACCTGCTCAAGCCCATGCTGGCGCGCGGCGAGCTGCACTGCATAGGCGCGACCACCCTCGACGAATACAGCAAGTATATAGAAAAAGACCCCGCCCTCGAGCGCCGTTTCCAGAAGGTGCTCGTCGACGAACCTACCGTCGAGGACACCATCTCTATCCTCAGAGGCTTAAAGGAGCGCTACGAGGTGTTCCACGGCGTTAAGATACACGACAACGCGCTCATCTCCGCAGCCGTGCTCTCCAACCGATATATAACCGACCGCTTCCTCCCCGACAAAGCGATAGACCTCGTCGACGAAGCGTGCGCGATGATACGGACGGAAATGGACTCCATGCCCGCCGAGCTGGACGAGATATCCCGAAGCATAATGCAGCTCGAAATAGAGGAAGCCGCTCTCACAAAGGAAACAGACAAGCTCTCGCAGGAGCACCTCGAGGATATCCGAAAGGAGCTTGCCGAAAAGCGCGACAGCTTCTCCGCTATGAAAGCAAAGTGGGAGAATGAAAAGTCCGCGATAACAAAGGTTCAGGACCTCCGCAAGGAAATCGAAACCACCAACGCGGAAATTGAAAAGGCAAAGCTGGACTACAACCTCAACAAGGCTGCCGAGCTGCAATACGGAAAGCTCCCGAAATTGCAGGCGGAGCTTGAGCACGAGGAACAGCTCGCCGAGCAGGCAAAGGCTGACTCGCTCCTCCGCGACAAGGTGACCGAGGAAGAAATCGCGCGCATTGTTGCCCGCTGGACGGGTATCCCCGTATCCAAGCTGGTCGAGGGCGAGCGCGAGAAGATACTCCACCTCGGCGAAACCCTCCACAAGCGCGTAATGGGTCAGGACGAGGCAGTCAGCCGCGTAACCGAGGCGATAATGCGCTCCCGCGCGGGAATAAACGACCCGAGAAAGCCGTTAGGCTCGTTCCTGTTCCTCGGCCCGACGGGCGTCGGCAAAACGGAGCTTGCAAAGGCGCTCGCGGAAGCGCTGTTCGACGACGAGCACAATATTATCCGTATCGACATGAGCGAATATATGGAGAAGCACAACGTATCCCGTCTGATAGGCGCGCCTCCCGGATATGTCGGCTATGAGGAGGGCGGTCAGCTCACCGAGGCAGTCCGCAGAAAGCCCTACTCCGTCGTACTGTTCGACGAGGTGGAAAAGGCTCACCCCGACGTGTTCAACGTCCTCCTGCAAATCCTCGACGACGGCAGAGTTACCGACAGTCAGGGCAGAACGGTCGACTTCAAGAACACGATAATCATACTGACCTCCAACCTCGGCTCGCAGTTCATTCTCGAGGGCATTGACGAGAACGGACAGATATCGCAGGAAGCAAGGGACAACGTCGACGCGCTGCTCAAGCGCAGCTTCCGCCCCGAGTTCCTTAACCGTCTTGACGAGATAGTATTCTACAAGCCGCTCACCAAGAGCGAGATATTCGGCATAATCGACCTCCAGTCCGCCGACCTCGCAAAGCGTCTGAAAGACAAGCAGCTCGGCCTTGAAATAACCGACGAGGCAAAGCAGCTCATCGTCGACGAGAGCTACGACCCGAACTTCGGCGCACGCCCGCTCAAGAGATATATGCAGCGCAACCTTGAAACCCTTATCGCAAGAGAAATACTCGAGGACAAGGTAAAACAGGGCGACACCATAAGGGTCGGCGTTGTTGACGGCGCGCTTGCTGTAATTAAATAATTTTTTACCCCTGCGGGATCCCGCAGGGGTATTTTTTTAT
Organism: uncultured Clostridia bacterium; assembly: GCA_945931735.1. Classification (GTDB taxonomy): domain Bacteria; phylum Bacillota; class Clostridia; order Oscillospirales; family Ruminococcaceae; genus CAG-115. The sequence continues at coordinate 4,524 of CAMEPN010000069.1, read as the reverse complement.
TCGTGATGATGCCCGAACGGCTCGTGCTCTATCTGCAGCGTCCTGTATCTTCCTCCGTCGGAGAACGCGACATACAGTATGTCCTCGGATATGTTTGACAGGCTGTATCGCTCGTCGCTCTCGGAAAGCTCGATAAGCTCCGTCTGCGCGAGCAGCTCCGCCTCGCCGCAGTCCTCGTCGACGTCGTATATGCACAGCTCGTTTCTGCCGGAATATTGTTCCTCGGCGAAAAGCAGGTGTGAAGAGCTGTCGGTGTAGCCGTAATAGTACACCTCCGCGGGCTTTTCCCCCGCGACGATTATCCCCGCGAAAACGGAAACCGCCGACGACACCGCGAGAAGCCCCACCCCGAGCGATATCGCCGAAAACACCGCCGACGAACCCTCCGCGCGCTTTTTCATTATTCCCGAAGCAATAATTACCGCCGCAAGACCCGCGGAAACGCATATCACCGCCGCCGACACCGCGCCGAAACAGTCCGTAATGCACCGCTTGACTATCCCGCCGTTTTCGTAGAAATACTCACGCGGAATGTCAGCGGAAAAGAGGCTTATGATAAGCGCCGCCGCAGTTACCGCTATATCAAGCGCGACAATTATCCCAGCAGGGATAAGCGGTCTGCGGAGTATTTTCGGGAGCGCCGTTACGTTTTTTTGCGATTTTTTGTGAATATTCATATCCGACCTCAGTTCAATGCCATCATTGTTTCTGCCTGTGCCTTAAAGCTGCGCTTCTTGTAGATAGCGCTGTTTACTATGCAGCAGACAGCCGCCGAAGCCGCCGCGCCGCCGACGAAGATCAGCACCGCCGCCCAAATCGGCAGCCCGAAGCCGTTTAAAAGCAGTTTGTCCACCTCAGGAATAAAATACATCGAAATGCAGAACAGGAACGGTATATAAATCATAAACAACACGCCCATGCGGAACATGGACAGTATCCCGCCTATAATCGCATACAGCGGCATAGTTACAGCCGTCAGTGTAAGCATTTCCGTTATCTGCACCGCGCTCTCTCCGATGATCAGAACGCCCGCCGCGTACAGCAGCATAAATACCGCGGCGCTGCCGTAGCACAATATTCCCGTGAAAACGGGGACCGCGCGGGTGTAAAGCGGTTTTGCGAACGGGACAGCCCTTACAAAACGGCTCCCCGATATCTCCGCTCCGATAAACAGCAGGATTATCGAAGGGATAAGCCCCAAAACAATGATGAAAAACATCTTGCTGAAAAGAAATTCCTCCTCGCCGACGGGCACTATGAATATGATCTCCGCAGCGAGCATTGCGACTGCAAGCGCCGTTGTCAGCGCCCACCTGAGCGGGTGACCCTTAAAGGCGCGGATAAACAGGAATTTAAGCGCGCTTTTCATGAATTTCCACCTCCATGCTGTTCCACTTCTTTTCGGCGCAAATCGTCGAGAATATCAAGCCCCCGACAAGCACGGCAACGCTCACCGCGTATATCACCGCAACTGCAAGCCCGTTTTCGGCGAGAAAATCCGTGCCGCTCATTTCTTCCTCGCTAAGGAAACCGCCGACAAATCCCCCTGCCATACACATCGGAAGAATGAACATCATACGCGACGTCATGCTTTTGAAAAAGCCCGTGAAATTCACCAGACCTATCATGCATAAGCAGAGAGCGGGTATGAGATACTGTATCCCGCCGAGGTCCGCAATGTTCCCGAGAATAATGCCAAGCGCCGAGCACAATACAACAATGATAAGCGTTATTACGTTTCCCGTTACGACAGCCCTGCGGAATTTTGCCGCGCCGTCCGAAATGGAATGGAAATATTTATACCCCGGGGTCATTGGGTGGTTGAAGGAAAATATCGTGTTGACGATCATTATGCCGAATATCGGCGTCAAAAGGCTCATCATAGGAGTGAAGCTGTGGATAAAGCCGTTCAAATGGCTTTCACGCTCCCAAAAAACCGCAATAAGATTGCAAGCCGCCAGCACCGCTGCGAAAGCCGCCGCCATTATCGCTGCTTTCCGTGTCATTCCCGCCGCGAAAATGCGGAAGGAGCTTATGTATTCCTTCATCTGTTCTCCTCCGCATAGCGCAGCAGACCGATACTAAGCTGCTGGAGCGTGGGGCGCTCGCTGTCCGCGCCCGCCTCGGCGAGCTTTTCCGAATTTTCCGCAAGAGCAAGCCCGCTGAACATTGTCCGTCCGCTGTCGTGGGACATGAGCAGCGACTTCGCCTTTTCGTAATCGGCAGCCTCGCCCCGCGCGATAACGTATTTGTCCTTAAGCTCCTCGACAAAGCCCTGCTCGATTATCCTGCCCCTGTCCATAAATACCGCGTAATCCGCTGCGTTTTCCATGTCGGCAATGTTGTGGGTGGAAAAAATAATGGAGCGCGCACCGTTTCCGTCGTCGAGATATTCCCTCATGCGGTCGCAGAGCCTGTCGCGCATCAGCGGGTCGAGCGAGCTTCCCGGCTCGTCGAGCACCAGCAGATCGCTCTTCCGCGCAAAAACAGCCGCCAGCGACGTTCTCATGCGGTTTCCGTCCGACTGCTTATACATGGCGCGGGGGCGCTTCGTATGCTCGCTGTCAACCTCTAATTTTTCGCACAGCTCCGCGAATTTCGCGCGGTCGAACCCCTTGTACGCAAGCTCCATTGACACCGCGATGTCCTTAGCCGTCCATGCCTGCGGGAAAAACGAGCTGCTCGCGCAGTAGCTTATCCTCTCGCGTATCTCCTCGGAGTCAATGCTCCCGCCGTCAAAATATGTGACCTCGCCCGCCGTCGCGGGAGTTACCCCGCAAAGCAGGTCAATAAGCGTTGTCTTTCCCGCTCCGTTCGCGCCGATTAGCGCGGTCGAAAAGCCCATCGGGATATCGAGGTCTATCCCCCCGAGGGTGAATTTGCTGTATTTTTTTGTCAGTCCCTTTACCCTTACGCAGAAATTATTCACCATAATGAATTTCTCCCTTTTTTATCAAGCACACTACAACCCCGCCGTTTAATTTCTTTTGTAGAAAAACAATATATCAAAAGGCGGAATTGACTGCGGGGGTACCCCGCCCGCTCAGAATTTATAGAATTTCGCCCCGTTCGCGAACGCCTCGAACATCTTCTCCAGCGCGTCCAATGCGGTCTTTTCGTCGGGGAACGTCGCAATAACACCCGAGTTAAGCTCCGTGGCAAATCCCGCCGTGCCTATCAGCGCGTACTTTCCGTCCCTGCCGCCGCCGAAGTTCTTTGTAACACTGACCGCTACGCAATTGATAACGTTCTTCCTGTCCTGTGAAAAAATAAGCATAATATTTCCTCCGTGTTTTTACTGTTCCGTGTCATAAAGCACCGTCAGCATCCTGACAAGCTCCTCGCGCGATACTCCCGCGAGCTTCGCTGACTCCATGGCGTTCTGTAAATGCTGCTCCAACAGGCGCAGGTGCTGCTCCCGCACCATTTCCCTGTCCTGCGGGTTGACGATATAGCCCTTTCCCTGCACGGGGGAGATAAGCCCCTCATCGCTCAGCAGCTCATACGCTTTCATCGTCGTGATAACGCTTATCTTAAGGTCGCGCGCCAGCCCGCGTATCGACGGGAGATATTCCCCCTCGCGCATAACGCCGTTCATGATGTCGTCCTTGAACTGCGCGGCGATCTGTTTATAAATAGGCACTTCGCTGTTCTGTAAGATCTTCACAGCGTTCCTCCCTCCTTATGTGTTCATATGTGATATATACAGTATATACTCATTCGCCGCATTTGTCAAGAGGTTTTGAAAATTTTTTTCGCAGTAAGAGCCAACCTGCCCAAATAACCCGCCGATGTGTGCAAAAAACTGTTTATATAAACGGAATTTGCCGATATTGTCTTTACAAAACGGAAAGAATATACTATAATTATGAATGTCTGAAAAAATAACTCGGGAGGGATCTTTCTTGCTCAGACTGGCAAGGTATCTGAAATATTACAAGCTCCATGTAACGCTCGGTCCCATTTTCAAGCTGACCGAAGCGATATTCGAGCTTATCGTTCCGCTCGTAATGGCGGAAATAATAGACGTCGGCATCGCGAACGGCGACACCGATTATATACTCAAGCACGGCATAACGCTGATAGTGCTCGCGGTATGCGGGCTTTGCTTTGCGCTTATATGCCAGTATGTCGCGAGCGTCGCTTCGCAGGGCGTCGGGACAAAGCTACGCGACGACCTCTACGCGCACATAAACACCCTGTCCTATAAGGAGCTTGACCGCCTCGGAACGACCGCCCTCGTCACCCGCATTTCCAACGACGTCAACCAGATACAGACTGCCGTTGCAATGCTGATAAGACTTGTGGTGCGCGCGCCGTTCCTCGTTATCGGCGCGACTATCATGGCGTTCACCGTCAGCCCTAAATTGTCCCTCATCTTCTTCGGCGCGATGATAGCCATTGTCGCGATAATGTACCCGATAATGAAGGTCACCGTTAAGCTGTTCAAAAAGCAGCAGAAAGAGCTTGACGGAATTTCAAGGATAACCCGCGAGAACCTCTCGGGCGTACGCGTGGTAAGAG
>CAMEPN010000068.1 GCA_945931735.1 uncultured Clostridia bacterium | reverse complement strand
CAAGCTTGACAGAATAAGCCGCTCGCTGAACGATTTCTCAAACCTCATGGAGGTGTTCAAAAAGTACGGCGTGGAGTTCGCTTCCACGGTTGAAACATTCGACACCTCGACGGCGATAGGGCGCGCAATGCTCGGCATAATCATGGTATTCGCGGAGCTTGAGCGCGAGAATATCCTGCTTCGCGTTAAGGACAACTATTACGCGCGCGGGGAAAAGGGGCTGTATCTCGGCGGAGTGCCTGTCTACGGCTTCGACAAGATACCCACAAGGCTGGACGGGATAAAGACCTCGGTGCTTGTCCCTAACGGCGATATGGCGACTGTGGAGTACATATTCAGCGCCTATCGGGAAAGCGGCTGTTCCCTCGGGGATATAGTCAGGACACTGAACGAGCAGGGCGTGCCGTCGCCCGCGGGAACGCTCTGGGACAGCAGCAAGCTGAGCCGCCTGCTGCGAAGCCCGGTGTACGTCTGCGCCGATATGGAGGTCTATCGCTATTTCAAGGAAAAGGGCGCGAGGATTTCCAACCCCGTCGAGGATTTCACGGGGGAGCGCGGGTGCTTCCTTTACGGAAAGCGCGAATCCAACGAACGCAAATACACCGACGTACACGACCATGTGCTGTCGCTTGGGCTGCATGATGGAGTGATACCTGCGGAGTTATGGCTGGACATACAGCGAAAGCTGGACGGGAACACGCAGCTAAAAAAGGGCAGGAGCGGCACGCATTCGTGGCTGACCGGGCTGCTGAAATGCGGCAAGTGCGGCTACGCGATGAGGGTGGTGTCGGGGGAGTATTTTTACTGCTCTGGCAAGGCTAACCACCATGTCTGCGAGGGCATTTCAGGAAAGCCGGACATTGCGTCTGCGGAGCAGGCGGTGTATTCCGAGCTGCGGAAGAAATTCTCCGAGATACGGGAGCTGCACCCAAACGGAAACCAGCAGACCTCTCCCAAAGCAAACAAGCTGAAAATGCAGCTCGAAACGCTGAACGCGCAGATAGACAACCTCGTCTGCCGTATAGCCGAAACCTCCGCCGCGATAGGAAAGGTGCTTGAGGAGAAGCTTGAGCAGCTTATCGCCGAGCGCGAGGGCATACAGCGGGAGCTGGACAAGCTCGGCGAAACAAAGCCGCGTCAGAGCTACGAAACGGTGATACCGCTGCTGGACGAGTTCCCGAATATGCCTGTCGAGGTCAAGCGGCAGATTGCGGGGCAGTTCATCGCGAAGGTGCTGATGTGGGAGGACAGGCTTGAGATACAGTGGAAATTCTGATTTTTGGGCAGGCAGCTCCTGCCCTTTTCTTTGTATATGAAACGAAATGCACGTGAAGATTCATTCTTCATCCAGCGTTGGGATAGGAAATTGTTTTCAAGTTTTTTTGATGTTCTTAGCTTCTTTAAGCTTGATTGTGTGAAGTTGCCTTACAATGTTCCTCACCTATTTGCGCGCGGTTTTCTTTGGGGTTACATTCACATTCTATTGCACATTGTATCAGGGAACGTTACATAAATAATGAACTGCGCAGTGTTGATATTTAGCTTCGGAAACTCTTGTATGCTTATACACTTCTCCAACAACCGATTTCACGATTTTTGTGCCGCTTTATTTCAGTAGGATTATCTTGTTTGCCTTAAATCATAGGCTGTGCTTAAGACCTGCATAACTGTCGCTGTATACTCTGATTCTTACTTGACGTTCGTGTAGCGATACACCATTATCACTAAAGGCAGATTTAATTGCAGCATATTCTTGAAGTACTCAAAATATTGTGAGTGCGTTCGCTAAATCAGTGAGTATGGCGCTTTGTCTGCTCATAAAAGATTTCGACTTTTGCTGCCCAATTTGTTTTGAAGCACTTTACATAGATTTTTATTAATCATATAATTATATGGTTGACAAAACAAGTCAAAATATGTATAATATAAACGTATATGAGATTATATTACCTAAACAAGGAGAATAGTTAATATGAAGGGAATTGTATTGGCTGGAGGATCGGGCACTCGCCTATATCCGCTGACGATGATAACTTCAAAACAGCTTTTGCCTATTTATGACAAGCCGATGGTTTATTATCCTCTATCGACGCTTATGCTGGCTGGAATCAAGGATATAATGATAATATCTACGCCGCAGGATCTGCCTAATTTTCAGAAATTGCTCGGGGATGGTTCATCATATGGAATCAATTTGAGTTATAAGGTTCAGCCATCTCCCGATGGATTGGCACAGGCTTTTATTCTGGGTGAGGAATTTATTGGTGACGACAGCTGCGCTATGGTTCTTGGCGATAATATTTTCTATGGACATGGATTCGGGAAAATGCTCCGACAGGCTGTAAAAAATGCCGAAGAAAACCATCGTGCAAGCGTGTTTGGTTATTATGTTGACGATCCGGAGCGGTTTGGAGTTGTAGAATTTGATGACAGCGGAAAAGTCATTTCTGTTGAGGAAAAGCCAAAAGAGCCTAAGTCGAATTATGCTGTAACCGGGCTTTATTTTTATGACAATCGCGTGGTAGAAACTGCTAAAAAATTGAAGCCTTCCGCAAGGGGAGAACTCGAGATAACCGACCTCAATCGTGTGTTCCTTGAGGAAGGATGTCTTGATGTTCAACTGCTGGGTCGAGGTTTTGCATGGCTTGATACAGGAACAATGGACAGCCTTATAGAGGCGGGTGAGTTTGTGCGTATGGTTGAAAAGCGGCAGGGCATAAAAATTTCTGCTATTGAAGAAATCGCCTATATTAATGGATGGATCTCAAAGGAGAAATTGCTTGAATCTGCCGAGCGTTATGGGAAATCTACATACGGTCAGCATCTAAAAAAGGTCGCTGAGGGTAAAATAAGGTACTGAACCTTGGCGGCAGAAAAGAGCGCAATATACAATTCATCATTATATAAAAACGAAGGGGTCTGAAACGTGATAATTGTTACCGGAGTTAAAGGGCAGCTTGGCTATGATGTAGTCAAGGAACTGAATAGGCGAAATGTTCCTTGCAAGGGAATAGATATAGAGGAGCTGGATATTACCGACCGTGAGGCGGTTTTTGCGTTCATGAATGCTGAAAGGCCTGAAGCGGTAATTCATTGCGCTGCATGGACCGCAGTAGATAAAGCGGAGGACGAGGTTGACAGGTGCTCTGCTGTCAATGTCGGCGGTACCGAAAATATTGCATTAGCGTGCAGGGAGATTGGCGCTGAGATGATGTATTTCAGCACCGATTATGTTTTTTCCGGAGAAGGGTGCATGGCGTATGAAACTACCGATGAAAAATGCCCAAAAAGCGTTTACGGACGTACCAAGCTTGAGGGAGAAAATAAGGTTGTTGAAAATGTAGATAGGCATTATATCATAAGGATTTCATGGGTGTTCGGCGTTAACGGAGCAAACTTCGTTAAGACAATGCTGCGCTTGTCCGAAACCCATAGCGAGCTTAATGTCGTATGCGACCAGATTGGATCTCCAACATACACCGCCGATTTAGCAAAATTGGTTTGCGATATGTCGGGAAGCGGAAAATATGGTGTTTATCATGCCACAAATGAGGGTTATTGTTCATGGGCTGAGTTTGCCATGGAGATATTCAAGAAAGCTGGGAGGAATGTGACAGTTCACTCAATACCTACTTCTGAGTATCCTGCAAAGGCTGCAAGGCCATTAAATTCCCGACTGAGTAAGAAATCACTGGATGATGCGGGTTTTGCGCGCCTTCCGTCCTGGGAGGACGCATTGGACAGGTATTTGAAGGAACTTTCAGAATGATGTTATGCATAACTTCGGATAGCCTAATTATGAAAAAACTCAATAATGCCGCATTTTCAATGACATTAAATCAAAAAGATACAGATCATTGTTTGTGTCGATGATTTGTTGTTTTTTGATTTTTAGGGATAATTTGTCAGAAATAGTACAGCTATTGACAAAATATAATAATTGGTTTATAATACAACTGTGTTGCTATGTTCAATCGCCGATTGTGTAAATTAAAACGGTTATAAATATATAATATTCTTATTTGAACAAGCTTTCGTGAGTAATTTTTGTTGTTTGAAAGAAGGTATATGAATGAAAGTAATCGATACTAGAATTAAAGGAGTTTACATTGTTGAACCGCAGGTTTTTGGCGATAATCGCGGTTGGTTTATGGAGAGCTATTCCAAAATAAAGCTTCCCCAGATAGACTGTGACTTCGTTCAAGATAACCATTCGTATTCTGCTAAAAAAGGCGTGCTCAGAGGAATACATTTCCAGAACGGCGAGCACGCTCAAGCAAAACTGGTCAGAGTCGCAAGGGGGGCTGTCCTTGATGTTGCGGTAGATCTCAGAAAAGGCTCTCCTACATATAAGCAATGGGTCGCGGTTGAGCTTTCCGCGGAAAACAAGCGGCAGCTTTTTATTCCCAGGGGCTTTGGGCATGGCTTTGTGACGCTTACAGATGACGTTGAGTTTCTCTATAAAGCAGATAATTATTACGACCATGAAAGCGACCGCAGCATACGCTACGACGATCCCGAGATCGGGGTTGACTGGGGAATTGACAACCCGCTTCTGTCCGACAAGGACAAGAACGCCCCACTGTTGAAAGACAGCGATTGCAGCTTTACTTACAATAAATAAATCTGGAGGATATATGAAAATAATCGTGACCGGCGGAGCAGGATTTATCGGGGGAAATTTTGTACATTATATGTTGAAAGAGCATCCCGAATATCGGATAATCTGCCTTGACTGCCTTACATACGCAGGAAATTTGGAAACGCTTGCGCCAATAATGGGCAATCCTAATTTCCGTTTCTGCAAAGTTGATATCACCGATCGCGAGGCGGTTTTCGGTGTTTTTGAGGAGGAACACCCGGATATCGTCGTCAACTTCGCTGCAGAAAGCCATGTTGACCGCTCAATAGAAAACCCCGGCGTGTTCTTGAATACTAACATAATCGGAACTCAAGTCATGATGGATGCCTGCCGAAAATACGGTATCCGTCGGTATCACCAAGTGTCGACCGACGAGGTGTACGGCGACCTCCCGCTTGACCGCCCCGACCTGTTCTTCACCGAAACAACGCCAATTCATACCAGCTCCCCTTACTCCGCATCAAAGGCGAGTGCAGACCTACTGGTACAAGCTTATCACAGGACATTCGGGCTTCCGGTGACTATCTCAAGATGCTCCAACAATTATGGGCCGTACCACTTCCCTGAAAAGCTCATTCCGCTTATGATAGCAAACGCGCTGAACGACAAGCCGCTTCCGGTATACGGAACAGGCGAGAATGTACGCGACTGGCTGTATGTTGAGGATCACTGCCGCGCTATTGATTTGATAATCCACAAGGGAACAGTGGGCGAGGTGTACAATATCGGCGGCCACAATGAAATGAGGAATATCGATATTGTGAAGATAATTTGCAAGGCGCTCGGAAAGCCGGAGAGCCTTATTACTTATGTTGCCGATCGCAAGGGGCACGATATGCGTTATGCTATTGATCCAACGAAAATACATAACGAACTGGGCTGGCTGCCGGAAACAAAATTTGTAGACGGTATTCAGAAAACCATTCAGTGGTATTTGGATAACCGCGAGTGGTGGGAACATATAATAAATGGTGAATACCAAGACTATTATGCAAGAATGTATGGTAACAGATAATCCTCTTGTATCCATACTTATGGCGGTGTATAATCCGAACAAGAAGTGGCTTCTGGAACAGCTTGATTCATTGGATCGCCAGACGTATCCCAATCTCGAGCTGCTGATATATGACGATTGTCCCGAGCACCGGCTGGACGAAAACACCGTAAAGGAGCATATCACCGCCTTTCCGTATAGAATAATACGCGGCGAAAAAAACCTTGGCTCAAATAAGGCGTTTGAGCGGCTGACTGCGGAGGGGCAGGGAAAATATTTTTCCTACTGCGATCAAGACGATGTGTGGCACAGTGACAAGATACGGCGCATGGTCGACGTGCTGGAACAGACCGGTTCCCCGCTTGTGTGCAGCGACCTTGAAATAATCGATGAGGATGGAAAGCATATTGCCGACAGCATAACAAAGATCCGCAAAAGGCATGTGTTTCGTGAAGGCAATAATCTAGCGGGGTATCTTCTAATCAAGAATTTTGTAACAGGATGCGCAATGATGATAAAATCAGATGTTGCAAAAAAATCTATGCCATTTTTGGATTCTGTCATCCACGACCAGTGGTTAGCTATTAATGCTGCGTTGGCGGGAAGAATCGAGGTTATTCATACACCGCTTATTGACTATCGCCAACATGGAGGTAATCAGACCTCAATACTTCACGGGGTTAATAATAAGCAGACATATTTTTTGGAGAGAATTAAAGCTTACCGTGTCCGAATTGAGGATTATAGAGAACGGATTTATTGTGATGAATTGATGCAGACAATCGATAACCTCGTCGATTTCTATGACGCAAGGATCAGATATTACAACAAACCGTCATTCCATGATTTGAGAACCATGATGAAGTACTTCAGAATAGCTCCTGACAGTGTTTTGATAGAATCTGTCATGTGGGCGCTGCCTGAGCGCTTGTTCAAAAAAATACTTGATCTTGCGAAAAAAGGAAAAATATAATTGTGTTCAGTGCAAAAGATACTGCTCTGAAAAGAGTCTGTGTAAGGTTTTGCCTATGTAAATAGCCAAATAGTCTTTGGGCTTTGTTCGTTAAAACGTGAACTCTGCAATTGATTGATGTTTTTCTGTTATTGTGAAAACACTAATTACGTTAGAATAAATTTATAGGAGAGGTAAGTGTATGAGAAGGTTTTGGAATCCTGTGATCAAGCCGATATTTGTTGGTGAAAACATAAAAAATATTGTGGAAATAGGAGCTGATCGCGGTGGTAATACCGCGAATTTGCTGCAATATGCAAGGGAATCGGGAGGTCATCTTGATTCTATTGATCCGTGCCCCTCTTTTCCGGCAGATGAGTGGGTAAAAAAATCGGATGGAGTTTTTACCATGCATTACTGCACCAGCCTTGAAGCAATACCTACTATTGCAAATGCTGATGTTTTTCTGATCGACGGTGACCATAACTGGTATACTGTTTATAATGAACTCAAAGCGATTCTCGATGTATACCCTAACCGTTTTCCGCTTGTATTATTTCATGATATAGGCTGGCCCTATGCACGCAGAGATTTATATTATAATCCTGCCGTTATTCCGCCGGAATATTGCCACACGTTTGAAAAAAAAGCAATCAAATTTGGCAGCAGTGACCTTGGTACCGAGGGTATTAACGGAAACCTTAATAACGCTATATTTGAGAACGGTGATAGAAACGGTGTAAAAACTGCCGTAGAAGATTTTCTTAATGAGCATTCTGAGTTGAAGCTTAAATATTATGAGCTGAATATTATTAATGGACTTGGAATGATTGCAAACCCTGCTGTTCATGGTGAAGCAGTTAGATTGTTCACTGCTTCCGACACGTTGTTGAATGTTCTTTCTATGGCGGAAATGGAGCGCATCAATGTTCAGCAGAAATTGGAAACTATGCTTCGAAATTCTCCGGTCAAAGCAGATGCAAAGCTTTATTTTGACTATGGAAGCGGTTTCTCTGAAGAAAACAGTATAAAGCTTTCCGGTTATGACAGTCGTTCCGGAAGCTTTGTTGCGCATGCCGTGGCTCCTCATGTCCCGCTGAAAATACGATTTGATCCGGTAGGGGCAAACTATTGCATGGTTTCGGATTTAATCATTTCCACTGAAAATGGCGTAATGAAGGTGAAAAGCCATAATGGTCATGAAATCGACGGAAAATTCATATTCGATATTTTTGATTCTCAGTTTATTTTGGATAATGAGTCAAAGGTTCGTTCATTTGATATAAAGGCTAATATTTGCTGTTTCAGTGATCCTTCGCTTTTAAGTACCCTTTTGGAATATTGTGATGTAAAAAAATGCATCTCTGAACTTAAGGCTGAAATTGAGCTTTGCAGGAAAAGTGAGTTAGAAGCTACCATTAACAGAAGAGAACTCGAAAAAACTATCGAAAATAATCATATTGAAAAGTCGATACTTTCTAAAAGAATATCGGATACAGAAAAGGAAAACCTTTCTCTTAAGGGCAAAGTGTCCGATATGGAAAAGGAAAATAGTGGCTTA
>CAMEPN010000067.1 GCA_945931735.1 uncultured Clostridia bacterium | reverse complement strand
TCGGTCAGTGCCTTCCACACGGTAGGCTCAACCTCGACGATACCGAGCGTTTTTGTGTGGCGCAGCATTTGCATATTCTCAAACACTCTGAATGGATTTGCGAGGATATTCCGCTGAATTTCCTTGTCGGTGCAGCCGCCCCGCGCGTAAATGCTGTTCGGCTTTTCTACAACAAGCCCCTGCTCGCGGCGGCGCTCGTAAAAGCTGCGGAAGTACGCCGTGATATCGTCAAGCTTAACCCTGCCCTTGCTGTCTGCGTGCGCAAGAATAGCCTTCATCAGTACCGGCTTGTAGGAGTAGCTCATGTCCATCTGACGCACCATATCCATGAACAGCGTCTTTCGGTTGTCGTCGGTGATGATTTCCCAGCCGTACTTTTCTGCCGCCGAAATCAGCGTTTCCTCCTTGAAATACTTGAACACCCGGTGCTCGCTCATTGGCACGATAAGGTCCGGGATAAGCTCGCCGCTGTCTATCTTGCTCTGAACCGCGCCCTCCTGCACATTCACTCTGCGGACAAGTTCCATCTGCGATAGCATACCTGCCGCTTCCTCCTGCCAGTTGAATATGTCAACCGCTTCAAAGTCCGTTGCGCTTACGGGGAAATCTACGATAGCCTCGGGCTTTTCGCCTCTTGCGTAAAGCGCGTCGTCAGCCGCTCTGTCCGATTGCTTTCCAAGCACCAGCTTGCCCGCACGGTACTCGCTCAGCTTGAACATTCGGTGCATTGAATATGGCATATTGTACTGACTGGCATTGTCCACAAAATCAAACACAAGCAGGCACTCCTTGCCCTCGGCAAGCCGCATTCCTCTGCCAAGCTGCTGTGTGTAAAGCACCTTTGACATAGTTGGCCGCGCCATGAAAAGCACCTCTGTTTCGGGGCAGTCCCACCCCTCGTTCAGCAGGTCGCAGGCGCACAGCGCTTTTATCTCGCCCTTTGCGAATTTTGCGAGATATTCCTTGCGCTCGGAAGATTTCATGCTGCCAGAAACCGCTTCTGCTGCAACTCCGCGCTCCCGTATCATAGCCGCGATCTGCTCCGCGTGCTTTACGCTTGCGCAGAAAATAACCGTGCGCTTTGTCGGGACATAATCCATAAATGTATCGACAATCAGCGTGTTCCGCTCGGGAACATAAATCTTGCTTTCAAGGTCGCGGATGTTGTACTGAACGCTGTTAAAGCGCACTTTGGTGAGGTCAATGTTGGTATGTATTCGTATGCAGCGCACCGGCACAAGCTCGCCTATTTCCACAGCGGTCTGAATATCCAGCCTGTGGGCGGTGTTTTTGAATATTTCGAGGATATCCTTGTCGTCCGCGCGTTCGGGCGTTGCGGTAAGTCCGAGCGTGAATTTCGGCTTGAACCAGCCGAGCACTTTTTGGTAGGTTTCGGCGGCAGCGTGGTGCGCCTCGTCAATTATCAGATAGTCGAAATCCGTTTCGCGAAAGCGCTCGAGATTAAGTGCAACGCTCTGTATTCCGCCGCAGACAACAAATGCGTCCTGCTCCTTTATTCCGTCGGTGAACCTGCCGACAGTAACCTCGCTCCACAGGCTCTTGAAGGTGTGGTACGCCTGCTCCACAAGCTCGTGAGTATGCGCGAGGAACAGCGTCCTGCCGCCAAAACGCTTTGCGTCGGATACGGCGGTGACGGTCTTTCCCGTGCCTGTTGCGTGATACAGCAGGGCGATTGTTTCGTGGCGCGAGCGCATTTCTTCAAGCGCCGCGAGAGCCTGCTTCTGATGTTCCTTTAATTCAAGCTCGCTTCCGTCAAGCACCTTTCCGCGCTGTTCGGGGAGATAGTCCGCAGCCTCGCGGAAAGCGGGGTTTGTACCAACGAAAAGCCGCAGCTCGTCCTTTACGGTGTCGGGTTGTAGCTGCATTTGCCGCACCGCCCAGCGGTAAACGTCCCAGCCGAGATGTATCATGCTGTTCTGTTTAAGCAGGTCGTCATAGAACTTGTTTTCGGACACCAGCTTCGGGTTATGTGAAGCCTCGTCGTCAATCTCAATCGCGATTTTCTGCGAACCGTTTTCGAGGAAGAAATCCGCGTAGCGGTCGTTCTGATAGATGTCACAGAAGTGGTACTGCGTATAGAGATAGCCCGCCTTTTCTGCGCCGAAGGTATCGGAAAACAGCTCTATGAACAAATCCTCGGCGGCACTGCCCGAGGCGGAACGGTAATCGGGTTTCATTTCGCACTCTCCTGTTATTCAACAACCTTTTCAAGGAATATTCTTTCGGCAAACCTGCCGCGCTTGTCGGCTTTTGCCGCCCTTACGCGCTCCAGTTCCTCCACAGAATACCCCCGCGCCTCGGCGATAGCGTACAACACCTCAAGCACATCTGCCATTTCCTCAAGGCTCTTGTCGGCTTGGTACTCGGCACATTCCTCGTTCAGCTTTCTGTCAAGCTCGGCGAGGTATTCTTCGTCTGACAGCACGCGCGTTACCGCCTGCTTGCCCGCAGAGGTGATTATCTCGGGGATTTTATCGCGGACGAGTTTGTTGTGTGTTATTGTTGGCATAAGCGCCTCCGAATTATAGAATTTATTGTCATTCAGATAATTATATCACAAGATATTTCAAAAAGCAATAATAAATTGACCCGAAATTCGCCCCAAATAGTGCTTGACAAGTACACTTATATTAATAGGTCATTTCAAGGCATTTTCGCTATTCAATTTACTATCCGTTTATCCTATACGCATTAATAAGGTTCACAAGCTCCTCTCCTCTGCCGTTGCAGCTTGCAATATACACTGTACATTCTCTAGCCGCAAGCTCGCTCAGTACTTCATCAATGAGTGCTTTGTTGGGACTGCTCTTTGAGTTAAAACCAAGCGGGGTAGATGTCAGCAGAACAACTTCTGTCGGCTTTTTCAGCATTCTCGCCGCGTCAAGCAGACCTTGCAGAATGCAGTAGTTCGCCGAGCGGGTTTTAATGCCCTCTTTGGAGACGAATTTAGCCCTGCCATTGAACAACAGCGCCGCAGAGTACGCTCCCGCCTCGCTTTCAATAATGCAGCTTCCCGCGGACATGATAATGCACTTATCGGAATTATCAGCGCAGAACTGTTCTACACTTTGCCCCGGCGGATAGGCAAGATTTGTGAACGAGCGGGTTTTACCCTGTGATTTCGGCTGTTCGCTTGAATCGTTACTGTTAGAACTTGCAAAGGCTATTACGGCGTCGATGTTGTCAAGAATAAACTGCTGCGCCGAGGGCGAAAAGGTGTTGACATAGTATGTTCCTATGCGCTCGCTGTATTT
The DNA here is from genome assembly GCA_945931735.1 of uncultured Clostridia bacterium. Taxonomy (GTDB): domain Bacteria; phylum Bacillota; class Clostridia; order Oscillospirales; family Ruminococcaceae; genus CAG-115. Next base: position 4,885 of record CAMEPN010000067.1, on the reverse strand, counting down.
TTCCTGTGGGATTATGCCAAGGGCTTTGCCATCCTCGGTAGGTATTTTGCGCCCGTTCTGTTCTTTTAGCATACCAATACTCAGCAGGTAGTTGTTAATCCACTTCGGCTGGAATTTGTAGCAACCCTTCTTTGCGGCAACGGAGTTTACGAGGTCGGCAATATCCTTCAGATACACCGTGCCCTCAACAGAAAAAAGCGCCTGCTTTTCCTCATCGGTAATGCCAAACGCCCCTTTGCCGCAGCTTCGCGCCGATAGTGAGCCTTCCCACGCTGCGATATCGCGTTTAAGAACACCCGCCACATATTCTAGGCACTGCTGTATCTTCGGATTGCGGATAAGGTCGCTCTCCGCGGCAGACTTGTCCGTCAGCGGATCAATACCCTTAGACAGCTTCGTTACGTACTCCTGCGCGTGCTTCAGTATTTCAAGGTCGTTCATATTCTCGCTCCGTTTCGTTGTCGAAGTAGGTTTTGGTGACATTTACAGGTTGCCTCTTATGTGAATTATACCAGATAATCTCAAGAATGTCTATACCTAAAAATGACAAAACACAAAATCCGATGACAAAAACTTCGAATTGCATATTATCTGTTCCTGCGGAATATCTCATAAACCTCCTGCTTCATCTCATAGAACCCCGCACTCGGCAGCCCGCCGGAGAAAGTCGTCCGCATTTCGGTTTCCCAGCCTTCAAGCGTGTTGCCGTAATAGAAACTGTCGCGCGTTTTCCCGACAGGGAGCGTGTACGCGTAGGTGTGAATTGCGGTGTAGTATTGCGGGTGCATCCGAAGTTCGCCCGCGGTCATTTGCCACACCTCGTTCGCCTCGGCTTCGAAGAAGCACTCGAACTCAACCGCGCCGCTGCGCGCAATTTCGGCTCTGAATTCCTCGCGCAGTTCCATCAGAATGATTCCGAGGTAGTTTCTGCCGCGCCAGTTGCGAACATCCTTCCACGATTCGTCGTGCAGGTTGATACCAATGCCCCATATCGTGTCGTTGCCTGCGCACTCGGCAAGCAGCGCGTTTCCCGTCCCGAGAAGTTCCTCAAGCATAGCAGGATTTTGCGCGAACTTCGCACGCACGCCGCGCTTGACGACATTCCTGCAAATCTTGTCCCAGACAGGCTTTATGCTCGCGAACTCCGTGAAATAGTCTTTGCCCGCGTACTCCTTAGCCATAGCAGGGGAGCGGGTTCTCATTATCATATCTTCAAGGTCTAACCTTTTCCCGAGCCGTACCTTCTGATACATCATATATTGCTCGGAGTTTGCATAGCAGATTCCCGCTAACTCAAACTCCGCAGGGTACCAGTTGCTGAAGCAGCCGTGCGGCTCGTCGGGCTTGTGGAAGCCGATTATTTGCTGCATATTAGTGTTCATAACATTTGCCTCCATACTCATTTTCCTTATTATATATCACATTCTACCATGTGTCAATAGCATAAAGCAAAATTGTATCACTTTATGGACAGAAACCTCAAAAATCCTGCGCAATAGATTTCTGTGTCATTTTGGGCACAGTTTTAACCTATTCCTCTATTGAAATGCAGCGCTGTTAGTGTTATAATTATGCCAAAGGCATTGTTCGGGAAGATTGGAGGAGCGCAAGTGATGTATGTGATTGCAGACATAGAATGGGTAACAACCGCAAAAGGAGAGATTTCGCCGGTACAGCTTGCCGCAGCGCGGGTTGACGGCAACTGGAAACAGGTAAACTCCTTTTATTCCTTTATCAAACCCATTGACAACGCTATTGATGAGCGGACATCGGTTGCATTCAACGGCGGCTCTCCGGAAGATTTCCAAAATGCCGACAGCGCAGCAGAGGTTTTTTCTGACTTTCTGATTTGGCTGGGCAATGATACGCTCCTTTGGTGGCTGAATCAATCAAATGAAGTGTTTCAAAAGTTTGCCGCCGATTGTTCCGAAACCGGCAGCCTACCCGAGGCAATAAGCATAAGGGTGCGTATATATGACTTCCTTAAAGGTCAGCGCAATTCCTGCGGCAGCGCTTACCATATTGCTGCAAAAAGAGGAATAAAAGTCAAGAGTCACCTCAAACACTGCTCAAAAAACGATGTTCGTGTAATGCGTGAGCTATTGCAGACGTTAAAATATCCGCAATCGGAACTATTGAAGCCCTGTCCTCGTCCGAACCCTGAAAGGGTGGTACAAACGCTTCTTTATGTCTACGACAAATCCACAAATACTATTCATTCACGCTGTTGTAAAAATATATCCGACGGCGACACAATTAACTATCCTAATTTTACAACGGCGCTCCGAAAAGGCTATAAAGCCTGCAAGTGCTGTAAAAGAGAGTTCCAAACGGCACTGCGAGAGCGAAACCGTGATATACTTTCAAGGATAAGCTTTAAGTACGTTTTCGCTCCAAAATCATTAGTGTTTCACACGCCGAACTGCCGTGCAATTCTTTCCGCAAGAGAAATTCGAGGAACGGGTGACTATAATACCGCAGCAGCTACAGGGCGAAATCCATGTCGGTTATGCAATCCGGCTCCGTTTGTTAAGCCCGGCTCAACTCCTGCCGAACTAAAGAATGCAAAGTCCAAATTCTCCAAAAAATCCAACAGCAAGTCAATAAAGACTGCGGTCGCACGCCAGCAAGAAGCGCTTAAAGAACGCAGTGAGCTGCTTAACAACAGTTCACTCAGCGAAGCAGAGAGGAAAGATATCATCACGCTGACCCAACCGGGTTTTGCTTTCTGGTCGGGTTTTGGCTACAATAACTTTCATCTTCGCTCCTGTCCGAAGCTGAAAGAACTCAGCAATCTGCACGGATACAGAACCTATCAGGAAGCGCTTAATTCAGGACATACGCCTTGCAAAAAGTGCAAGCCCTCTGCAAAGAATAACGTATTGGTGTCTGTTCCGATATCCAACCGCAAACGCGACTCGGAGTCCGTAAGCGAAATTGAGTCGATGTGTAAAGACAGCAGCTTTAGCTGCGAATATGACGAGGACTTCTTTTATCTTGAAACCCTTGTTGGCAAGTGGAAGATTGACCTTAACTCATATCCTGTCCGCTTGTATCACATAAACCTTGTGATTGACGCAAGAACCGAAGAATACCACACACAGCCGCGTGTGTTTCTGTCGCTGACGGATACATTCCTCTATGTAAAAAGGCATGACGCAAGACTATCCCACAAGTATAAGGAATCCCATGTGTAGCCTCTCTACATATGTCATCACAACTGTGATAAGAATACAAATCAAGCCAACCCATCTGCCGGTTAAGGCTTGATATAATCCCAAAAGCGTGCTATAATAGAAAAAAACTAGTCAGTTAATCAGGAGGTAAAATATGTGGAACAACTTATCCGAAGCTTGGCAGTGTGCGTTTGAAGAAGCATGGGCTTCATTCAAAAGCGGCAGCATACCGATCGGGGCTGTTATAGCCGAAGAAAACGGTCACATCATTCTGCGAGAACATAATCGCTCAAACGAACCGGACACCGTGAACAGAAACATCTCCCACGCTGAGGCAAACGCTCTGCGCAGGCTCGACACTTCGCAGAATAACCCCAAAACGCTTGTTCTTTACGCGACAATGGAACCTTGCCCTATGTGTATGGGAACAGCAGTGATGTCAAACATAAAGCACCTCAGATACGCCGCAAGAGATATGTACTGCGGCTGCGTTCATCTTAAAGACATCGACCCGTATCTGATGGGACAGCGCCTTGACTATACCTTTGCAGATGATGAAATGGAATTTGTGCAGCTCACTATTCAGAGTTATCATGAATTCAGATATGTCAGTCAGGGAGCAAGCGACATTGTGCTTAACCGATTCCGTGAAACAAACGAACGCGCGGTTATACTTGCTGAAAAGCTGTTCAGAGAGAAGACACTTGACGCCTTTTCCCGTGAGCAGAAACCCTTTTCGGAAGTATACGATTATATACTCTCACATACTCCTTGACCGATAATTAAAATTCGTTCACACGATGATTTGCTGACTCAAACCACAAAACCGAAGTGGAAAGGTCATAATTATGAATGCTGTAACAAAAAAATGGCTGCCGGATAACGTTATTCAAGCAATGACGGAAAAAGCTCTCGGACATACTCCAAGCAATTTTTCTGCAACTCCGCTGTCGGGCGGATTTTGCAGTGCAGTCTATCTGATAAATCTGACAGCGAAAAGCTTGTGCTTAAAGTGGCGTCCGATGATTCCGTCAAAGTAATGCGTCATGAAAGAGCGTACATACCTACGGAAGTGCAAATGCTGAAATTATTGAATGAATCTGCCGATATTCCTATGCCAAAGCTGTTATTCTATGATGACAGCCGAACGGTTTGTACTGTGCCATATTTCTTTATGAGCTTTATTGAAGGCTCGCCTCTTTCCGATAATAAGGACATGACCGATGAACAAGGTATGGAAGTGCAGGAAGAAATGGGCAGGATTACAAGAAGCATCTGCAATATTTCCGCATAAAAATTCGGTATCCCCGGTATTCCCGAAAGCGAATGCGACAGCAACAGTGAATTTGTATATTTGCTGATTGACTGGCTTCTGCTTGATTTTGAAGAAGAAAGCACACAAAACCTCCCCGGAATAACGCCCAACGATTTGCGCAAGCTTATTAAAAGCTTTTCCGGAGTTCTTGACACAGCAGCAGTGCCAAAATTTATCCACACAGACACATGGCCCGGAAATGTCATGATAAAGGACGGAAAACTGACCGGACTTGTCGATTTTGCAGCGGTGCTTTACGGTGATCCGATCATGAGCCATGATTTCCATGAATTCGGTGATGCGCCATATCCCGGTTTTCTCCGTGGATACGGCATTCCCGAATTATCATCAGATGAGAAGATCCGTAATCAGATATATCGTGTATGGCATCGTC